>CAZVZT010000112.1:0-4560 GCA_964631515.1 uncultured Nitrospinaceae bacterium | reverse complement strand
CGGGGTGTCAAGCGGAACCGGAGTGACTGCCGAAAGGCAGGCAAGCTTCTTGACTAATACTGAATGACTGTCCATCATCCCCTAAGTCGAAAAACAGGCTACGACTCGGGCAGGTCTTAGGTGATTTTAGTAAAAAAAATGGTTCGTTGACAGTGCAAATCCCCTCATATACTCTTGACTTATAAGAAAATACTGGGGTTCCCCAACAGACTCCTACCACCTGTCAGGAAGGTATTTCTGGATGAAAACGGCCCTGATTTTCCCACCGCAGTGGTACCCGAGCCAACCCTACCTGGCTCTGCCAACGCTCACTGCGTACCTCGAAGCCCAGGGCCACGAGGTCGATCAGTTCGACTTCAACGTCGAGTGCTATGATCGTTTTCTCTCGAGTAACTATCTCAAGCGTTGCGTTGACAAAATACACACCCGCCTGACCAAACCCGTCAAAACCCCAGAAGACCGGGAAGCGGAACCCATTCATCGGCAAATCCTTGATGACACCAAGTACCTCGAGACGATCCTAGCGGATATCAGCGATGCCAAACAAGTGCTACGCGACAAGGAACGTTTTTTCCGGTTTTCCGAGTATAAAAACGCCTACACCACTTTAAAAGTTGCGATGCAACTGATCTCATACACGCACTACCCGAGCCGTATCGATCTGGAATCGTTTTTCATGCAAGGGACCCCGGAGGAAAGCCTTCAAGGTATTCTCGCGGCCACACAGGATTCCACGCGAAACCCGTTTTTCGATCTGTACCAAACCGATCTAATTCCGGAGGTGAACTGGGCTGGATACGGGCTGGTCGGCCTTTCGATCATACACGTGGGACAAGTGATCCCCGGCCTCACGCTGGCGCGGCTTCTTAAGAAACGGTACCCGCACCTTCACATTGTTATCGGTGGGAGCGTTTTTGCCCGGCATCAAGACATTCTGGACGACAAGAAAGTCTTGTTCGAGGAGATGTTTCACAGCATCATTCTGTTCGAGGGGGAGCACCCCCTAGATCAACTGGTGCAACGACTCAAGGAAGGAAGTTCCCTCGACACCGTTCCGAATCTGATCTACCTGAATGAAGGAAAAATCATGCGAAATGAAAAGGCCAAGTCGCTTCCCTACGACCGGCTGGTCTGCCCCAACTTCGATGGACTCCCTTTAAGAAAATATCTTATGCCCTACCCCGTCCTGCCCTACATGGCCAGCCGGGGATGCTACTGGGGCAAATGTACATTCTGCACACACAGTTTCATATACGATTCCCATTACAGGAAAGAAAACGAAGAGCGTGTCGCGGACGAATTGGACTACCTCGGCAAAAGATATAAAACGAAATACTTCACGTTCTCCGACGAAGCGATTTCTCCAAACGCTTTCGACCGGATGTCACGTGCCATCCTTTCCAAGGGAGTCGAGATGCGTGCACTGGGGATGCTCAAGTTTGAATCGGATTCCGTAGAAACGACAAGGCTGTTCGAAAATATTTACCGGGCCGGATTCCTGATGCTGTTCTTCGGACTGGAGAGCGCCAACAACCGGGTGCTTTCGATCATCGACAAGGGATGCGACCAGGCAATGGAAAAACGGGTCCTCGAAAACAGTTCCCGCGCGGGAATCTGGAACCACCTGTACCTTTTTTTCGGCTTTCCCACCGAGGAGCGCCATGAAGCCCAGGAAACCATCGACTTCACAGTACAGCACGGCGAAACAGGAGATGGCACCATCCATTCCGTGGGGCAATCCATTTTCACTCTGGAGAAAGATTCCGCTATCTTTCACAACCCGAAAAAATTCGAGGTCGATCGAATCCTACGCGACCCGAACAGAGACATGGCCATTATCTTTGATTTCGAGATCAGCAAGGGCATGCCGAAAGAAGAGGTGATGGAAGTTTACGAAACGTTCGATGAAGTCATTGAGGCCAATTTTCCTTCGCGCAAAGTCTGGAATTTTCTTTCACGGGAACACTTCCTGCTGTACCTGGACCATTACGGACGGGAAGAAATTATCAATATGGCCCAGACCGTGGAACAACCGGCATGAAACCCGCCCGGGCCTTGCGACCAGCTTGACACTCCCGAGGATATTCCCTAGAATCATACGTATTCGTCACATAATCAGAGATTAATAATCAAAAGCTTAAAGGAGCTTATCTACTCAAATGAGCGCTCAAGGAGGGAAACCCACCGACTGGATCACGTGTAAAATCCATCCCGAGATTTTTGAGGAACTGGGGGTGCGCGATCCGGAAGAAACCAAACGTGAGATGGCTATTGCCAAACGGGTCCGGCAGGTTCGCAAGGAATTGAAGGACACTCCCGACAACGTCGACCTCCAACTAGAATTGGGGAGACTTTTCATCGACGGGCGCGAATTCGACAAAGCCATCAAGCAACTCAAGCAAATCATCGGCCAGGACAACAAAAATGGTCTTGCGTGCAAACTACTAGGGACCGTCTACGGCATGTGTAATCACGAAGACGAAGCCATCCGCGAGTTGGGTCGCGCGGCGGAGTTGATGGAAGACGATCCGGAAGTCCACCTCAACCTGGGTGGAGTGTTCATGCTCAAGGACATGTTCGAAAACGCTGCCCAGTGTTTTGAAAAGGCGGTCGAACTTGACCCCACGGAATACCTAGGCTACGCCAATCTGGCAGCCGCCTACGACATGCAGAAAAAATTCACCGAAGAAATCACCGTGCTTAAAAAAGTCCTGATGTTTTCTCCGGAAGACAAAGAACTACGTTCTGCGCTGAGCACAGCCCACTTCAATGCATCGAACTATGACGAGGCACTGGCCCAGGCCCTCTGCGTAGTGGACCTCGACGAAAAAGATCCACAGGCCTACTGCAACCTGGGGAGCTGCTACTCGGCTCTGAATATGGTCGACGAAGCGGTGCAGTCGTTTCAGCGGGCCAGCGAGATCGATCCGGAATTTTCCCTGCCACACACCAACCTTGGCAGTCTTTACGCCACCATCGGCCGAGTGGAAAAAGCCCTCAAGGAATTCAAGCTGGCCACCTCGCTAAACCGCGGTGACCTCATGGCCTGGCTGAACCTGTACAACTGCTATAAGGAAGTAGGGCGATTAGACGACGCACAGGAAGCGTACAAAGTTTACGAAAGTCTTATGCAGGGTGAGGAATCCCAAACCACCGATCACGGCAATATCCCCGGCGGCGTTGCCGCTTCGGGCCAACTGGCCTCCGGCGGCGCCCTCGATGACAGCGACGTAGGTACGGAAGGACTCTCCTCCTAGTTCCGCGGGGGAGGACAAACAGTTTTCATGAATTCTCAAACCCGCCCCCTGCCGCTTGGTGACTTTAAACCCGCCGATCAGTGGCAGACCCACGTCAACGAAATTTTTTACGGCATCCAGGGGCCGGGAATCCACAACCACTTTCAAACCTACGTCAGTCTCGATCACCGGTTGGCCCATGCCTTGGCCGAAGACTATTACGAGCAAGCCCGCAAACGTCCCGAAGAAAAACAACGCCTGTTTGTTATGGAGTGGGGCGTCGGTAACGGCAACTTGGCCGGTTGTTTCCTGACCCATCTCCAGTCGATCGACACCGAAGGTCGGGTGTATCCCCGCACGCGTTACATCCTGTGCGACTTCTCCATGGAAATCCTGAAAGGCGCGCGCAACAACCCACGACTGAAACATCACACCGGAAAATTTTTCACAGTCCGCATCGATGCCAGCCATATGGATTGTTTCCGCAAAGGATCAGTGGATAAGATTTTCTCCAACGAGATATGGGATGACTTGGCCACCAAGGTCATCTTGAAACAAGGCAACTCGCTGCACGAAGAATACCTGCAGCCCCTGATCGATCCGAATCTAGCCGTGGGAATGAATTTCGAACAGTTTGCTGAGTGGTTCAACACGAAAAACCTCGACGCCCTGAAGGCCTGGCCTCACGCCCTCCCGCTCATCGTGTGGGAACGGTCCTACCAGCGGGTGGACATCGATGACTGGCCTCATGCAGAAACCTTGCAGGCCCATGTTAATCGACTGGAAGAAGCAATTCCCGTTCCCGTCAACCTTGGCGCCCTCGCTACTCTGAAACGTGCCCGCCACCTTCTCAGCGATAACGGGCTGGGATATACGGGAATGGATTACGGAATGTATTCCTTGAGGGAGCTTAATTTCGCAGGACGTCCCTACTTCAATCTGTATGGCGGGCAATACACTTTTATGGTGAACTTCGAACTGCTGGGCAATTGGGCGCAGGCCGAAGGATTTTCATCGGTTGAAAAGGAATATCAACACCGCTTCGTGGGGAAGAATTTGAATGACCGGGTGATCAGCGTCCTGGAACTGGTACAAACTCACCACGGCGCTCACGACATGGCCCCGTGGGACCGGGACATCCTGATGCTTCGAACCCTGCACGCTTTGAACACGGTCTACCAGAGCCCCTACCGGCACAAGATGGAATACCCCCCCATGGAAGAAACCCCTGATACCTCACGGCAACAAATGACCGAACTGGTGCGCACCCTGAACATTCAAGGCGTCCCCGACACGGTGGCGTACGTAACCGAAAGCGAGGTGC
>CAZVZT010000111.1:0-4690 GCA_964631515.1 uncultured Nitrospinaceae bacterium | reverse complement strand
AAATAGAGCAATCCAATCCATAAAATTCCGATTAAGACGTGAAGAAATTCAAAGATCCACATATTCTTTTACCCGCTCCTCTTTTTAAAATAATAATTAACTTTGTTGGAAAATCGTAAAGCGTGTTTCTGACGGCTGGCAACACAGGCCTAAACCTAATCCAGCCATACTCACTGCTGTTTCGATGATAAACAGGGGTTGCAGGATTCAAATTTTATCAGTTAAGGCACACTTAATCCTGTCATGAGTCAGAGAGTTCATTTTTTAATTTTGTTTGGCTGGGTGACAGGGGATGCCTTTCCCCTGCGACTCAAATGAGAAGAAAGAACAGGAGAGCACCCGCAGCGGTGATATTAAATATCAGGAGGAAAAAAGCCCAGCCTGGAGCAGGGGGGTGGTTACTCCGGGATTGAGCAACTGTTTCATCGTTTGTGGTGCCAGCAAGGACGCCCATTTTTTTTTCCAGAAGCCGGTAGGATTCGACTAGGGCGTCATTTTCTGCGCGAAGCTTTTCGATGGTGTCTTTAAGTTGAAGCCGCTCTACCTTGAGCGCCTTTGTTTTTTCGATCTCCCGGCGCAGTGCTTCCTCGGGGCCGAGCGTGACTGAGTCATCTTCGTAAGGTTCCTTCCAGTCGTTTGCCATGGCCTTCTTTTGTTTTTGATCAGGCATGGTTCAGGCTTTATCCTCTTCATCCTCGTCATCATCACTGGAGCGGCAGATGACGAAGAATCCAATCAGCAGGAGGATGCTGGCAATGATGGTCAACACCATGTCCATGGAAAAGCCTCTAAAATGGTTTGGTGGTGGCGAGATGGATCATTCCTGCACCGATTAGAAAAATAGCTATGTGTACCATCATCGCATATTTTTTAGGCAGCAGGTCAGCCTGAATCTGCTTTGCGTTGAGTACGCCCAGCACGATCAAAAGAACCAGCAGCCCCAGTTTAGCAGCGATCCAGTTGGCTTGCCCGAATTCTCCGGTTTTGATCGTAAGCATGATACCGGAAAAGATGGTGACCGCAAGAATAGGATAATAGATGAGTTTGTGGATGCGATTTTGGATGCTCCTGAGCCCATCGATCTCTTCCTGTTTTTTAAGCCGCAGGCGCAAGACGACGGACAACGACTGTAAAAACAGGGTGCCTACCACAAGGCTCATGGAAATCATATGCAGGGTTAGGAAAAAGTTTTTCATCGCGTGCTGTTGGCTGAGTTTCGGGGGGTTACGAGGGCTCTTTAACCTGGGTTTTCGGTTCAGCCTTCCAATAGACGAGGCTGGCGGCGAGTAAGGCCATGCCAACCCCACAATATACAGCGGCAACCACCACGTATCCGCCGAGATAAGTGTTGAATGCTCTTATCAAATACCCCAACAGAATCATTCCGGCAATGAAACCGTAAAAAGGACCGGAAAAAACATGATGGGCTTTCAAAGGGGCTTCGAGCTGGCTGATCCGGTTCCGATTGCGTCGGGCGATTTTGGATAAGATGAAACGCCCCTTGATCAGGCCTAGGAGCAATGCCAGGACGAGGGAGACCGTGATAGCCTGCGGTGAGGAGTTTTGCTCCTGTGCAGCCATTTGATAAAGAAGAGCGCCCCGGTAAATCAAAAAAGTTCCGATGATTCCCCACACCCCTCCGGCAGTTTGTGTCAACCATTGTTTGCTCAATGTAGTTCTCCAGGAAAATATGACTTTTCCTTATGATGAGAATTTTCAGGTAAAGTTTTTAACAATAAGCCCAGATCGTGAAGTCTGCGCATTTTTAATCGGAGTTGTTGCGTACGGCGCGCGCCGCCATGCGTCCGCTCTTACTTTTGTACAGTCTCCGCACCTCTCCGTTTCGCAGATCCAGGATATATCCATCTTCTCCGGCCATAGGCTCGTGAATCCATATTGTAGGTAAGGCGCCTTCCGGAAAAATGGGATCGAGGTAGAGCCTGTTTCCGTATTTGTCCTTGTTTTCCAAGTCTGCGCCGTAGAGAGTGACTGCCTCCTCTTGCGAGGGAAGGCGCCAGTCATTATGCCCGGCAAACTTAATATCCCTCAAATGACGGACATGCTCGTCTGCTTCGTCCCACGTGACCCACTTTGTTTCCATTTGCCAGGAGTCCTCCCGCGTCCAAGTGATTCCACTTGCGATGTTGGTGACAGTTCCGTTTCCGTTGTCCCTGTATCTGGCTTCCTGATTCATAGTTGAGATCCGATGGTTTGTGTGTTTTTAGGAATATCGTCTAGGGCGAACTTAGCAAGGCGTTGTTTTAATCTGTCTAGATTGAATGGTTCTGGATCCTGAAAGGAGCTCCGTTGCAGGATACTGCTGAACGATCGTTGCAGCAAAGTATTCGACCAGCAGATGAGTGGGGTTCGACGCAGGATACGCCTGACGGTTTTCCGTGAAATCTTGACGTTGGCGTCAGACTTGAGCAGGTCGTGGTTGTTGTGTAGTACAGCCACCGTTTCCATAGCCATCCATAATGGCCAGATGCAAAAGAGGCGAAGCCGCATGGCACTCCTTGGGATCGCCAGGGTAAAGTCTAAGGCATCGTGCAGGTGCCCCACGGTTTTATTGAGGAGGCTTTCCAGAACTTTCAGGTCTTTTTCTGTGGAAGCACCGGCGTGAAACTCCTCAGTGGTTAGGCCGTTAGCGGTAATACAGCTTTTGGGAACGTATGACCATCCACGGCCGCGGTCGACAACAATGTCCTTTGAAATGTTCGTGATCTGGAGCCCGAGTCCGAAAGAGACGGCAGCTCGCTGCATGGTTTCCCGATTTCGCGCAGGTAAACTGGTCAGCTCATGAAAAAAGAGGTTGCATAACATTTCCCCAACTGCGCCGGCAACGAAGTAACAGTATTCTTCCAGTTCTTCTTCGTTTTCCAGGAGAGTGATTTTTTCGGAGTTGAATTTTTTCTGGAAGTAGGCCATCCCCTGAGCCATGGTGCAGACGGAGGAACTGATTTGTTGTTTATGGTTCTCCCTCAGGGTGTCGAAGACGTTGAATACCCGCCTCGCGTTTTGTAGAAGTTCAAGGTCGGCAGGGTTCCCATCGACAGCAGCAATATCCTCAACCCAGCGGTCCAGGGTGGACCTTCGATGTTCGGGATCCTGAAGCAAAGCCGCAAAATCGAGCAGGAGGCGTATCTTTGCAGGTGCATCCAGTTTGCCAGCATCTTCTACCGTATCGATGGTACGGCAAAACAGATAGGCTATAAGGACACTTCGGTGGAGATCCCCCCTCAAGACCGAAATGTTCAGCGCGAAGGTTCGACTGACCTTGGGCAGGGTACCAGCGCAATAGCTCCAATCGTCCATAGGCAAAATCGCCGGTCGAGCCCCTATCGGGCCGCTACCGGCGGGTCCAAGTTAAACACTCTTTTGGGAAAGCGGTAGAAGGACCCGGTGAGTCAATCCCGTTTTAATCTCGTAGGGAATACCTCGCACGGGTGGCGCGATCAGCGGGCGACCGGCTCCTGGTCGATTTCCTTTGCGATTTTTAAAATTTCTTCGTGGGTTTCGTTGATCACGTACTCTGGGGTACTCGTTCCCGCGGTGATCCCCACGTGTTTTTTTCCGTAAAACCAATCGCGCCTTAGTTGAGAAAACGATTCGATGTGATGCGCCTCAATTCCTTTTTCCTCACATACTTGGACCAGTTTTTTGGTGTTGGAAGAGTTGTAGCCTCCGACAACGATCATGAGATCTACCTGGTCCGCCAGGTTCCGCACCGCGATCTGCCGGTCGCGGGTGGGTTGGCAGATAGTGTTTACGAAGCTCACTTCCTCGACGCAACCAAGATCACGGATTTTGCTAACCAGATGCTCGACTTTTTCGACCTGCAGGGTGGTCTGACTTACGATGCCCAGCTTTGGGACTCCAATCAGTTCTATCTTTCCGAGGTCGCTCATATTGTTGACGACGAGATACTCCTCAAGGTCGCCGACGATGCCTTTCACTTCCACATGATCCTCCTGTCCGATGACCACGGGAAAATAACCTTTCTGCACCATCGACTTGATGGTTTTATGCACGCGCATCACCAAAGGACAACTTGCGTCATAGACGATGAACCCTGCATTTGAAAGTTTTTCCTTGGTCTTCTCTGCTGCGCCGTGAGCGGTGATCATGACCTTTTTGGTTTGAATCTGTTCGATATCCTCAATATTGGTGACGAGCGACACTCCATTCTTCTTGAGCGATTCATTGACCTGGGGGTTATGCACCAGTTGGCCGACAATGGTAAGGTCGGGTCCGAAGTCGGGAGTCATAGCCAGGTTGATGGCGTCCTGAACACCGAAACAGGTTCCTAGTGCGCTGGCAAGTGATACTTTCATGCTGTCTTAAGTTCTTATGTATGAGGTTTTCTGGATTTAATTAAAGTCGTCAGGTTACGTAATTCTAGCAAAACCGCCAAGGCTTGCAAATAAAATCCAGTTCTACAAACGCCAGTTACCGCGACATGAGCAGATTTTTGCAGACTTGGAGAGGAAACTTTGCGTCCGACTTCGGCGGTGGATTCAGCAAGAGGAATGGTTTGAATATACTTCACCGCAGTCTTGTGGTTTGCCGCGATTGATGTGTAGAGTACCGCTACGGTTACAGCGTTTTAACTCTACGCCCGGCGGTTAACTGAGGTCATACTTCAGTTTCAGTTCGCTCATTTGTTTAGGGTCGATTTCGGAGGGGGCCT
>CAZVZT010000110.1:1711-4705 GCA_964631515.1 uncultured Nitrospinaceae bacterium | reverse complement strand
TATACCGGGCTTCTGTACCTTAGAGAGTGTGAAGTCCCTTGTCGGATAAGGCCTTGTTCCTTCTCCCATCCGTGTTTCGATGAATCAAGCGGTTTCAGTGCTCACTGCTTATAAAATTTTCCATCGACTCTATCTGCGTTAAAGTTTTAAGGAGACTTATCGGATGAGTAAATTAAGTGTAGGTCCACTCGGGTTGCTTCCTCCCTCGGCGGCGGCCATGGGTATATTCCAGCCAGAAAAAGGCTCTGGATATCAGTTGGTTGAAGGCGAGCATGTACCGGAAGACAAAGCGCTCGAAACGCTGGCGATAAAACTGTTGTCCCAGCGGAATCCAACCCTGTTCCCCGGCCCCCTGGTCGTTTGGGGTTGGAACAAGGAAGCTGAACATAAGGCCGAACTGGCGCTGAAATTGGCCGCGGAGGTCCCGGGGATGAATGTCATCCCGATGCCCGACTATCGGCCGGTTTACCCCAAGATTGACGCCGAGGCCGTCATCAACCCCTGTCACCCAAACCTGACGATTCAGCAGAACAAGATTGAAGTCTGCGCATTCATTGGCGTGCATTGTCATTTTGCAAACGTCACCTTGAAAATGATCCGGGCCAATACGAATTGTTACACCATGGCGCTCTGCCAGTATGACGGACATGAGGATGCCCTGCTATCCATCCGGGATCTGGACAGCGCAAAACTGGAAAAAATTATTGGGATCATAAAGGATGTCAAGAACTCTGGTAAGGTTACTCCGTGGGCCTTCACCCCGGAGGGCAAGGAAGAGTTGGAAGAAATTGCCGACAGAAAAGCTAAGAACAAGGCCCCGGCGAAAGAAGACACCAACCTGTTCATGAATGACTTAGAGCAGGGGCTGGACGAGAACGCAGAATAATACCCATATTAAGTCTAAGCCGGCGCCTTTCTGGCGCCGGCTTTTTTATTTGCCAACGAGTGGAGATTCAAACCTTGGCAGGATTTCCCTCCATTTCGCAGACCTTGAAATAGGCCTACAAAATAAAGCCTTAGACCAGCTTGACATCAGGCAATAACGGTCTTATTTCCCCTGTAACGGTGAAGATTTGACCCCCTTTTTGGGGTTCAGGAATAGCTTTAATAAAATACATAAAAAGCTAAGAATAGTTAAACAAAAGAAAGGACTTAGGAACTCATGGGAAAAATTATAGGTATCGACCTTGGAACCACCAACTCCGTGGTCGCGGTAATGGAAGGCAACGAGCCAAAAGTCATATTGAATGAAGAGGGTAGTCGAACCACCCCTTCCGTGGTCGCCTTCACGAAAGAAGGTGAAATTCTCGTAGGCCAGGTTGCGAAACGTCAGGCCATCGCCAATCCAGAAAATACGATCTTCTCTGTCAAACGTTTCATGGGACGCTCTTACGATGAGGTCTGTGAAGAGATGAAGATGGTTCCCTACAAGGTCGAAAAAGGATCGAACAATGAGGTGACCATCAAAGTCGGCGACAAAAAGTATACTCCGCCGGAAATCTCAGCCATGGTCCTGCAAAAGCTTAAAAAGTCTGCTGAGGCCTATCTCGGCGAGACCGTAACGGAAGCGGTGATCACCGTACCTGCTTACTTCAACGACGCTCAGCGTCAAGCCACCAAGGATGCGGGAAAAATCGCCGGGCTGGATGTCAAGCGTATCATCAACGAACCGACTGCCTCAGCTCTGGCTTACGGTCTGGACAAGAAAAAAGATCACACGATCGCCGTCTACGATTTCGGAGGTGGTACCTTTGATATCTCTATTCTGGAGGTTGGGGACAATGTAGTCGAGGTGAAGGCTACCAATGGTGATACACACCTGGGTGGTGACAATCTCGACAAACGAGTCATCGATTGGCTGGTGGGCGAGTTCAAAAAAGATCAGGGCATTGACCTGTCCAAGGACAGCATGGCCCTGCAGCGCCTCAAGGAAGCTGCCGAAAAGGCCAAGATGGAACTTTCCACAACCAATGAAACTGATGTCAACCTGCCCTTCGTTACGGCAGATGCGAGCGGCCCCAAACACTTGAACACCAAACTCACTCGCGCCAAGTTTGAATCGATGGTGGACGATCTGATCGACCGCTCCAAGGACCCCTGCATGAAGGCGCTTAAAGATTCTGGGCTTGATGCAGGAAAGATCCACGAAGCTGTCCTCGTCGGCGGTTCCACCCGCGTACCCAAGGTACAGGAACTGGTAAAAGAATTATTCGGCAAGGATCCACATCGAGGAGTCAACCCTGACGAGGTTGTCGCTCTCGGCGCAGCCGTTCAAGGGGGCGTACTCTCTGGCGACGTGAAGGACATCCTGTTACTCGACGTCACACCCTTGGCTCTTGGCATCGAAACCCTGGGCGGAGTAACGACCAAGCTAATCGAACGCAATACAACCATTCCAACCCGGAAAAGTGAAGTGTTCTCCACTGCTTCTGATAATCAGCCGAGTGTCGAGATCAACGTCAATCAGGGTGAACGTGAAATGGCCAAGGACAATCGATCCATCGGACGCTTTCACCTGGATGGGATTCCGCCCGCCCCTCGCGGTGTACCGCAGGTCGAAGTCACATTCGATATCGACGCCAACGGCATCATCAACGTTTCCGCAAAGGACAAGGGAACCGGCAAGGAACAGAAGATCACCATCACTGATTCAACAGGTCTAAGCGAAGACGACATCGATAAAATGGTCAAAGACGCTGAGGCCAATGCCGACGCGGATAAAGAACGGCGTGAAAAAATTGATGTTAAAAATCAGCTCGATTCTGTAATTTACAGCACCGAGAAAACCATCAAGGAAAACAAGGACAAGCTTCCAGAGGACGATGTCAAGGCGGCCGAGGAAGCTCTTGAGGAAGCGAAGAAGCATCTCGAGGGCGAAGCAGACGAAATGAAGGCACAGCTCGAAAAAGTCAACGAGATCGCGCACAAACTCGCTTCCGCCATGTATGCCCAGTCTCAGCCGGCAGGCGGAGCTGGCCCCGAAGGCGGCCCCGA
>CAZVZT010000110.1:0-1611 GCA_964631515.1 uncultured Nitrospinaceae bacterium | reverse complement strand
GCCGCCGAAGAACGCCTGCCCACTTATGTGGAACAATTGAAAAAAGACGCGGAGGATAAAGATAAGCGCCTGCGCGAGTACATTTCCGCTTTTAAAGAAAAGAACAGCGAAAACGACGAATTTCGAGGGCGGCTTCAAAAGGAAAACGAAACCCGGCTGGATCAGTTCAAGGCCAATTTCTTCGCCCGGATGCTTCCGATTCTCGACAACCTGAAACGTGCCACTCAATCGACAGCGCAATCGAATGACCTGGAGTCTCTCCAGAAGGGAATCGATCTGGTCATCAACCAGTTCTCACGCGAACTCAAGGACAATGGCGTCGGATCGGTCCCCACCGTCGGGGAAAAATTCGACCCCAAATCCCACGAAGTTTTAATGACCGAAGAGACTGATGACCCTGCAAAAGACGATATCGTCGTTGAAGAACTTGAGCCTGGGTATCTGTTCAAAGAGAAATTAATCAAAGCCGCTAAAGTAAAAATCGCTAAACTGAAAACATAGAAAAAAAATCCATGACCCGACGCGACTACTATGAAATTCTCAGCGTTTCACGAAACGCTTCCGAGTCCGAACTTAAAAAGGCTTATCGTCAACTAGCCCTAAAATACCATCCCGACAAAAATCCAGGGGACCACACCGCAGAAGAAAAGTTTAAGGAAGCCTCTGAAGCCTACGGGGTCCTCAAAGATCCGGAAAAGCGAAAAATTTATGACCAGTTCGGACATGATGGACTTAAAGGTCAGGGTTTCGGCGGAGCCCAGGGATTTGAGGACATCTTCTCGTCCTTCGGCGATATCTTCGAAGGCTTTTTTGGCGGAACGGGAAGTAGAGGCCGCCGGGAGCAGACCGGTGCCGACCTAAGGTTGGACATTTCCGTAAAATTTAAAGAAGCCGTATTCGGAACTGAAAGAGAAGTTGATATCACCAAACACGGGCCGTGCAAGACGTGCAGAGGGACACGGGCCAAGCCGGGATATCCGCCTCAATCCTGTGGTACCTGCCGGGGAACTGGACAGGTTGTGCGTGCCCAGGGATTTTTCAGCATGGCCTCACCGTGCCCTGATTGCCGTGGACAAGGACAGGTGATCAACCATCCCTGCCCCGCCTGTCGTGGGGAAGGCCGTGTTCCAGAGAAGAAAACCGTTAATGTAAATATTCCCGCCGGAGTCGACGAAGGGTCAAGATTGAGACTGCGCGGCGAAGGCGAGCACGGTCCCCAAGGCATTCCTCCTGGAGACTTGTATGTCTTCGTCCACGTCGAGTCCGATGATTTTTTTCATCGCGAAGGACACGACGTGCTCTGCCGTCTAAACCTATCGTTCTCACAGGCCGCACTGGGGGCGGATGTCGAAGTACCCCTGCTCGATGAACAAACTAAAGTCATTAACGTAAAAGCCGGGACCCAGTCCGGTGAAATGATACGCATCCACGGTGCGGGAATACCGCATATTCGCGGACACGGGCGCGGTACTCTGATCATCCAGCTTGTCGTCGAAACTCCCAAGAAAACCAATAAACGGCAAAAAGAGATTTTGCAGGAACTCGCCGAGATCGATGGCAAACCCGTCAAGGAAACTCTCAAAGGCTTCTTCCAGAAATTGAAGGTTTAAC
>CAZVZT010000109.1:2416-4812 GCA_964631515.1 uncultured Nitrospinaceae bacterium | reverse complement strand
GGTCCCCAAAAATGAGGTTAAGATAGAATATGTAGGTGTCCCACGTTTGGATCATGAGCGAGTACAAGAACTATATTCGATAATACAATCAAAACTTTTTGATGATGTTTCTGGTTTTGCAAAGAAAGTAGAGATGGTTAAAGTAGAGGGTGGTTGCTTTGACATGGGAAGTTCTAAAGGTTCGTTTCTTGAAAGACCTGTCCATAACGTATGTTTGTCCTCATTTAAAATCGAAAAATATGAAGTTACTCAAAAATCTTTTCAATCTGTAATGAAGACCAATCCATCACGATTTGTGTCTGCGGATTTACCAGTCGAAAGTGTTACTTGGCAGGAGGCAGATAAATACTGTAAAAAAACAGGAAAGAGATTACCTACGGAGGCGGAATGGGAGTTTGCTGCTCGTGGCGGAACAACTACGGAATACTATTGGGGAGAAAGATTTGACTCATCAAGAGGGAACTTTTGTGACGTCAATTGCGATATGAATGTTCGAGTTGCGGATGCATCTGATGGCTACAAATATACGGCTCCCGTTGGCAAGTTCCCACCAAATCCATTTGGGATTTATGACATGTCAGGAAATGTTGCTGAATGGGTGGCCGATTGGATGGATACTGAACAAAATTACTATATAATTAGCCCCAAAAAAAATCCTTTGGGACCAACACGAAAAAACGCTCCTGATTTTGATGGGGGAGCGAATGAGAAAATATTACGCGGTGGTTCCTGGGGAGGAGGTATAGGAACTTTACGTTCTGCATGGCGCAAGGCCTTCTTCAGGGGTTACCGGTTTGAGAATCTAGGTTTTCGGTGCGCTAAGGATATATAGTTTAAAAGAATTTCTGTTTTTATTATTTTTTTTAAGTGACAGGTTCTCAGTTTTTCTTAAGCTCCGTTTTTAATATTTTCCCCGTTGCAGTTTTAGGCAGTTCTTCAAGGAACTGAAAATAGTCGGGAATCATGAATGCGGGTAGGTTCTCCCGACAGAAGTTTTTTAGCTCACTTTCCGTCGCTGCTGCCCCCTGCCTTAGAGCTACGCAGACTTTGACTCGCTCGCCGGCCCGCTCATCGGGTACTCCCACGGCCGCCACTTCGGCGATGGCTGGGTGATTCATCAACGCGCTTTCGATGGCGAGCGGAGACACGTTCTCCCCGGCCCGGATGATCAAATCCTTTTTCCTCCCCGCAGAAATATAGAGCCGGTTGTTCGTGTCGAGATGCCCCAGATCGCCGGTCTTGAGCCATTTGTCGGGAGTGATTGTCTCGGCGGTTTCTTTAGGGCGATTCCAGTAGCCGCGCATGACAGTTTTTCCTCGCACCAGGATTTCCCCAATTTCTCCGGTCTGTTTTTCCGTGCCCGCGTCATCGATGACTTTTGCCTCAACATTGGGGATGACTGGTCCCACTGATCCTGGAATGCTTCCTTCTTTGAACATGTTGACCGCGATGACGGGTGATGTTTCGGTTAGCCCGTACCCTTCGATTACCGAGACGTTAAGAGTCGCCTCCACTTTTTCTAACAATGCCCGGGGGAGCGCCGCACCGCCGGAGATACAGTACTTGAGGGAAGAAACGTCATATCCCCCGCGTCCATGTAGGTCGACGAGGAAGCTGTAAATGGTCGGTACCAGCGGCAGGATGGTGGCTCTGTGTTCGCCGATACTTTGGAGGATTGTTTTAGGTGCGAATTGCCTGAGCAGAATGAGAGAGCCTCCGACCATGAGAACGATAAGTGCCATAATGTTTCCAAATGAATGGAACAGGGGTAGGGCCACCACGACGCGGTCAGTCGAAGTGATCGGAATATGCACGAGGCTGTCTCGGCTGTTGGCAGCGAACTGAGATTCGTCCAGCATCACGCCTTTGGGTTTTGCAGTGGTTCCTGAGGTATATAGGATCACATCGGGAATGCTCACATCTTTCCCATGGCGTGGCTGGGCCTGCGATCGATCGGCGCTTTCGAGAAATGTTGTGAAGTGGTGCGTGTTTTCTCCGAGTGGGCCGAGATCGGCATTACCGACAACGATTTTATTTTTGAAGGATTGAAGGAACGGAACTGTTTCCGGTTTGATGAATGCGGAGTCGGCGATGATGGTATCGATTCCCGCGTCCCGTGTGATGTAGACCAGGTCTTCGGGTGTCAATAGAAAGTTATAGGGAATGGTGGGCAGTCCCTTGAGAAACGCCCCCATGAGGGCCACCAAGTATTCCTTCTGGTTAAGGCAAAGCACTCCCAGCTTGCTTTGAGGTTTTAAATCAAATTCACTCAGTGCCCCAGCGAAACGTTCGATTTGTTCGACCAGTTGCCCGTAGGTGACCGTGGCTTCGCCGTCGACTATCGCTGGGTTATCGGGGGATTTTTCCGCGTGTTTTTTGATGTGGTTGTAGAATTC
>CAZVZT010000109.1:0-2316 GCA_964631515.1 uncultured Nitrospinaceae bacterium | reverse complement strand
CTCAGCCATCTGAGTCTCGATTTTCCAGACCTCGCCTTTGGGGCCGCGCCCAAAAGAGGGTGGATCAAGGATGAGTCCGTCATAAACCCGTTCCCGGCGATGTTCGCGTTTGAGGAACTTGACGACGTCATCGACGATCCAGCGAACGGGTCGATCGCCAAGCCCGGAGCTCTCCAAGTTCTGCCGCGCCCACGTGACGGAGGCCTTGGAAGCGTCGAGATGGGTGACACTGGCCCCTGCCGAAGCTGCCGCTAGGGTACAGGCCCCCGTATAGCCGAAAATATTAAGAATATTGGATTTACTGTTGTTCATCTTTTCGATGCGGTCTATGATCCAGTCCCAGTTTTGGGCTTGCTCGGGAAACAGTCCCATATGGCCGAACGGGGTGGGTTTGACGGTAAATACGAGATTCCGGAATCTGACTGGCCAGCCTTCACCGGGCACGGGATTGTGAAAGGTCCACTCCCCCCCGCCGGTCGATTTTCCTTTGTGATGGCGAAATTCTCCGTCGGCCTGTTTCCATTCTACGATCGGCAGGTTCGGAGGCCATATGACCTGCGGAGCGGGACGGACAAATATATATGGACCAAACCGCTCTAGTTTTTTGAAGTGGCCCGTGTCCAGTAGTTGGTAGTCGAAATCAGCGTCCATGTTTTCAGTTACATCCAATTTTGAGGTTCCGGAGAGATAATAGTGATTTTTTCTCCAGATATAGGGTGGTTAAAAACGATTTGGTGTGCGTAAAGAGCGATCCTGCCATCCGGCAGGGAATCGGAACTACCATATTTTATATCGCCCACGATAGGGTGTCCGATGAAAGCAAGCTGTGCGCGTATCTGGTGAAACCTGCCGGTGGTGAGAGTTACTTCGACCAGAGATTTTTTTTCAATCGATTTTATCACTTTATAAGCGAGTTCAGCGCGTTTGGCGCCGGAACTTTCATGCGGAAAAACGGTGGCCTTAAGCGATTTCTCCTTACGCAGGTAGTGGACGAGTGTGGCCTGCTTTTCCTTTGGAGTCCCGCGCACAAAAGCGCGATAGATTTTTACAGGTGTTTTTTCACGAAACTGTTTCGACAGGCGGGATGCTGCTTTTGACGTGCGCGCGAACAAGACCACGCCGGCGACAGGGCGATCGAGTCGGTGCACCAAACCCAGAAATACATTGCCCGGCTTGTCATATTCCTCCTTGATCCACTGGCGGGTAAGCTCAAGCAACGAAGGGTCTTTGGAGTGGTCTGACTGCGTTAGAAGTCCGGCCGGTTTAAACACGGCTATGAGGTGGTTGTCGGTGTAAAGGACATTGAGATCGTTCGGAACCATGCTGGGATGTAAGGGGTAAGGCGGGTTCTCACACCCGCGCGTCCTCGATCAGTTTCCGTGCCTGTTCCGGGTTCACGATACCTCCGGAGACCACATACTTGACGCCTTCCTCAATGGTCATGTCGAGTTCGATGACTTCTCCAGAATCAGCGAAGATGAGAAACCCGGAAGTCGGGTTGGGCGTGGTCGGAACGAAGACATTGAAATGGTGCTCACCGGTTAAGTGTTTCAATTCTCCCCGGGTTTCGCCGGTGATGAACCCGATCGCGTGAATACCTTTACGTGGAAACTCGATGAGAACGACCTTGCGAAACGATTTTGTGTCGGCGGTAGCGAATGACTTTACGACCTGTTTCGTTCCTGCGTAGATACGGCGGACGAACGGGATTTTTCCGATTATCTGTTCCCATAGGTGGAGTAGTTTGTTCCCGAAGATATTGGTTGTGAGCGCACCAACCAGGAGGATGATGAGAAACGTCATGAAGACGCCGAGAAAGGGGATGCGGTATCCCTCCGGAAGTGGTGCGCCAAGCAGGATCAGCCAACGGGTGAACGTGGGCGAAAGCGCGTCGAGGTTCTTGAACAAGAAAATAAAGATGAAAACCGTGAGTGCGATCGGGAGCGTAACCAGGAATCCGGTCAGGAAAACGTTGCGAATACGTCGTTTTAGGTTGTTTATCAAGGTGTGCTAGGAAAAAGTTCGAGGGAAACAGAATCGGTCGATGCTGTGATGCAGGTTGAGCCTGCGCCGAGACCGGAGATCATTATATAAGGATACAGGTGGAAGGCAAGCCGAACTGCAAAGTGGTCGGAAGCGAACCGGGATTTGGCTTGACAGAAAGGGGAAAAGCGCTAACATCACAGGTGTTTCTGCCCAAATTAAATCCACGCCGGAAGCGAAATTAGAAGAAAATGGGGCTGTGGCGCAGCTGGGAGCGCGCTTGAATGGCATTCAAGAGGTCAGGGGTTCGATCCCCCTCAGCTCCACTGAAAA
>CAZVZT010000108.1:3233-4907 GCA_964631515.1 uncultured Nitrospinaceae bacterium | reverse complement strand
CTAACAAAACGGATGAAGGAGAAGGGCCTTGATCCCAGTCACTACCAATGGTATCTGGATCTGAGGAAATTCGGTTCGGCTCCGCATTCCGGTTTCGGTTTGGGATTCGAGCGTCTGGTCCAGTTTGTGACGGGTATGGAAAATATACGCGACGTAATCCCCTTTCCGCGCACTCCCAAACACGCACGGTTTTAAAAATGTTAGAAGTAAGCCTTTTTTTTGTTTTATTTTTTAATGGTTCCTAGGAAGCTGTCGGATGCAGTAGGACCGCCGTTTCCACGTGTTGGGTTTGAGGGAATAGATCAAATACAGCTAGATCGTCGATCCGGTATTTTCTTAACTGAGTAAGGTCACGCGCTAAAGTAGCCGGATTGCACGAAACATAGATGATCTTCTCTGGCGCAATTTTCAAAACAGCTTGGAGAACTTTTTCCGAGCATCCCTTTCGGGGAGGATTCAAGATCAGGGTTTCTACTTCCCGTTTGCCAGTGAACTTTTTGATCTGTTCTTCTACGGTGCCCTGCAGGAAAATGCAGGACTCGATTTTGTTCGCCCGGGCGTTTTCCCGTGCGTCCTCCACTGCTTGGGGTAACTCCTCGATACCCGCCACCTGCAGGCCCGACTTCCCCAACCAGAGGCTGATGGCCCCGGCACCGCAATAAGCGTCCAGAATACGGCCCGTGCTGCTGGCCGCCCATTGCCGTAATGTTTCGTATAACTGGATGGTTTGCCGGGGATGAACTTGGAAAAAAGAAGTCAGCGACAGGCGAAATTTTAAATCACCTAGAGTTTCATTCAAAGAGCTTTCACCCCAGAGAACGTGGGTGTCACTTCCGAAGATGACGTTGGTTTTCTGCGGATTGATGTTTTGCACGATGCCGCGAATATGTAGCTGGTTAAGCGCGTCGGATGATTTTACTTCTGCTAAAAATGTTTCTGGAAAAGTTCCTTCCGTGGTGATGAGTCCAAGAAGAATTTCTCCGCTGTTTTCAGAATATCGTATGACCAGTTCGCGTAAAAACCCACGGTGTCTGCGCTCATCATAGATCGAAACACCGTGTTTAATTAGAAGTTCGCGAACCCACTCCTTTGTTTCGTTGATTCGATCAGGAAGAATATCGCACCGATCCGAGTCCACCACATCATGGGAGCCTTGTTTGAAAAATCCGATGCGGATCGCTCCCCGGATTTTCTGCACCGGAAAACTTCCCCTGTTGCGGTAACGATAAATCTGTTCGGCGGGAACGGGCCGGATGGCGGGTGGGTCGATTCCTGCAATATGCTTCAATGCGTCGGCAACAACCCCAACTTTGAACTCCATTTGCTTTTTATATTCAAGATCCTGTAGTTTGCACCCGCCGCATTGCTCGAAGACGGGACAAGTGGGGGTTATACGGTAGGGCGAATCAACCCGCCTTTTTAAGATGCGCATCACGCCAAACCGAGGCGTGATCTTGGTCACTTCTGCCCAAACACGATCACCGACCAGCCCGCCGGGAACAAACAGAGTGTACCCTTCGTGCCGGCTGATTCCGTCGCCGCTGGAACTCTGGGTCTCTATTTCAAGCTCAAGTCGATCGCCAGCTCGGAGTGGAATAGTGTGTTTCGGTTTCGCCATGATCTTTCTTTGAGTTCGGTCGATAAAGGTATCATAAAAGAATAACAGAGTGAATG
>CAZVZT010000108.1:0-3133 GCA_964631515.1 uncultured Nitrospinaceae bacterium | reverse complement strand
AGAACCTTCGGCTTGCGTCCTTGGCGTCTTTTCGGTTTAATCCTTAGGATTGTGCATAGAGGAGATTTTACGGGATGGACCAGCCAGTTCTCATATTGGGCGCACTGAGGGAAGAAATTGCAGAGATCAGGGGGAAGATGTTGGTCGAGGACCAGTTTAAGGTGGGTCACGGCGACGTCTGGTCGGGAACTTGGGAAAACCGGTCCATCGCTCTGGTGCGGACAGGCGTGGGAAAAAAATGCGCTAACAAAGTTCTTGAAGATGTATTGCACAAAATAGAACCTTCTCTAATCTTGTCTACGGGGTATGCCGGCGGGCTCTCCCGCGATTTGAATGTGGGTGATCTCGTTGTCGCTGACCGTGTACTCGATGATTCCGCCAAATCTTTTTCTGGAGAAGAATTGTCCGTTGCTGCTCCCGACAGGCAATGGCTCGATCAGGTCAAGGGGTTAAGCCCGCCCGGTAGATTTTCAATCCACTACGGTACCTTGTTAACCGTAAGCGAAATCGTGCTCAACTCCTCGGCAAAGCTCCAACTGGGATCCCGTCGTGGCGCGCTTGCGGTCGATATGGAGACAAGTGTTCTCCTGACCGGCGCTGGAGAAAAAAACATTCCCTTTCTATCCATACGTGCGATCAGCGATACCGCTGATCAGTCCCTCGCCGATGTAAGTTCCCTGGTGGGGGAAGACGGCGCCGTGTCAAAGCTGAAAGCCGGGTGGTACGTGGTCACCCATCCTCAAACGATTCCCCATTTCATATCCCTTCGCCAGCAATCACAGAAAGCTACCCGAAACCTCACAGATTTTATAAGGACACTTTTGCAGGCCCCTGACTTTAATAGGTAGACCTCTTTCAGTCGGTGTGGTTTGGTGACAATTTAAGGAAGATTTTGGTGGAGGGCGATTTTGTCGAGTTTTGTGGTGATCCCTTTCTTTCCCCTATTTTTGTTTCAATATAAACATCGTATGCGTGTTACTACCGCCTCCGCCGGGGGTGGGTCCGCCCGCAAACAGATGGATGGCTCCTTCATGACTTGCTGAGCCCAGTCCGTGACGTCCCGCAGGCATGGGGAGAAGAGTTTCCCAGGAATCGATTACGGGATCGTAGGCTTCGTTCTCGGTGAAGGTGCCGCTGCCCGACTCCCCGCCGAGGACAAGGATCTTTCCGTCAAGCACCTGTGATGTGATGCCGCTTCTTTTGGTCGGCAGGGGTTTGCGTGGGGTCCAGCGATTGGTTTTCGGATTGTAAACTTCGTTGGCGTCGAGGTTGCGGTGAAAATTGACATTGACGCGTCCGCCGATGGCATACAGTTCCCCGTTGAGGGAGGATGCGGTCAGGTGATCGCGCGGTGTGGGCATTGGGGTGAGTTGCTTCCAAGTGTCGGACTTCGGGTCGTACACTTCCAGGGCGGGAGTGTTGACTAAAGAAATGAGTTTCCGGTGAGCCCCTCCGATTGCGTAGATTTTGCCATCGATCACGGTAGCGGCCAAGGCGCCACGCCCGGTGGGCATGTGGGCTTTTTCGTTCCATGTCTGTCGGCCCGGATCATACTCATAGGTGGTGTTGACGGGGTTCCACATGCCGGTGGCGAATCCGCCGATCACGTACAGTTTTCCGTTTACTGCAGAAGCAGTGGTGTGATGCAGCGGTCGGGGAAGGGGAGCGATCGAAGACCACTCTCCTGATTTTGGATTCCATACGTCCACATGGCGGGTGATACCTTTCTGAGTGAAACCTCCGACAACATAGACCATGCCATCAAGGTATGCCACCGCGACTTCGGTACGTTTGCTGGGTATGGGGGGCAGTTCTCTCCACTGGCCCCTTGGCTCAGCGTTGACCGGGGTCACTGATAGCAGGGTGGTCAATACAAAAGTTACAAGGATTCGTATTGGCATGAAATCTTCCCCATAACTAAGAAACTGGTGCGGGAGACCCGGTTTTTTTATCCCCTGGCAGGTGTTTCAGGAAGCGTTGCGGACGGCTCGATCAAGTACTTTTACCTGTTTAAGGAGCATAGGTAGTTGAGAGAGCTTGAGCATATTGGGGCCATCTGACTTTGCTTTGTCGGGGTTGGGATGGACCTCCATGAACAGGGTATCGCATCCCACAGCCACGGCTCCACGTACGATATCGGGAATGAGCTCTCTTTGCCCATCGCTCCGGTCTCCCTTGCCGCCTGGAAGTTGCAGACTATGTGTGGCGTCGAATACCACCGGGTAGCCGAAATTACGCATCAGCACCAGCGAACGCATGTCCACGACCAGATTGTTGTATCCGAACATGAAACCGCGTTCGGTGAGCAGGATTTTCTTGCATCCGCTTTTGACGAGTTTGTCGACAACGTTTTTCATATCCCACGGTGCCATGAACTGTCCCTTCTTGACGTTGACGGGGCACCCTGTTTTTGCTGCTTTTACCAGAAGGTCAGTCTGGCGGCACAAAAGCGCTGGAATCTGTAGAATGTCGAGCACCTCGGAAGCGGGAGCAATTTCTTTTTCGGTGTGTATGTCGGAAAGGAGAGGGATATTCAGTTCCCGCTTGATTTTCCCCATGATTGCTAGGCCCTTGTTAAGTCCGGGGCCGCGAAAAGAATCGATCGAGGAACGGTTGGCCTTGTCGTAGGATGACTTAAAGATGAATGGGATGCCGGCATCGTCGGTGATGCGTTTGAGTTTTTCGGCGATGGTCATGGCGCCGCGTTCCGATTCGATCACGCAGGGCCCAGCGATCAGAGCAATAGGATGTTTGCCGCCAATTTTCACGGCTCCAATTTGAATCGGCTTGGCTTTTTTTAGTTTTAGGCTCATGAAGTGATCTTCATTTGAAATGGGATGTTGGCAGGGCGGATCTCAGTTCATGCTCTGCGGGGCTAGAACTTCAATGTCCGGCGTGACCTGGCACTCCGGTAACAGGTCGTAGATCATTTCCTTGACCTTGTCCTGACTCCCTGCTTTTTGAACCGAGGAGAACCCGTTTTCCCGGAGTTTATTCAGGTCCACATCTGAAACTTCCGACGTGAGCAGAAGAATGAAATGCGGGGTCTTGAAAATCTTTTTGATATTCTCCATATGGCTCGGCTCGGTTTTTCCCTTGCGCATGACGAATATGACGATATCGGGCTTGATCG
>CAZVZT010000107.1:0-4923 GCA_964631515.1 uncultured Nitrospinaceae bacterium | reverse complement strand
ACCCTCATGTTCCTGATCTCCTGGGGAATGGCCAAAAAAGGGCTTGGAACCCAGCACCACAAGCTGATTTTCGTGTCCATGGTGTCGATGGTGGTCTATTTCTGTGCCTATTATTACGCCCGCCAGCTGGGAGTGTTGTCGTTCGAGGGGAAGGAGGGGTTCGGCGGCTCACAGGAGGTGTACGACAACATCTTCGTCCCCATTCTCACCACCCATCTGATCCTTGTGACCCTAGGTCTTATATTGTCGATCTATATGATTTGTCAGGGGTTTCGTTCCTGCAGCTGGACCAGCGGAGAATACCACTTGCGCACCGGAGAACTTAAGGTCAGCGCGGGAGCTTTCAAAAAAGTCCTATTCGCCCTGGTTGGCCTGTGGGCGGTCAATCAGGTCATTCTCATTTTTGTGCGTCACAAATCGTTTGCAGCGAGCCTGGCCTGGGTCTTCATATTCGGTACAGCGGTCCTCGTGGTTTACCTAGAAAGGGTGATCGAAAAACTCCTTCCTGACGGCGCCCGGAGACACCGCATCTTGGGGCGGGGAACGATGGTTATTTACGCACTGATTCTCCTGACCAGTACCCTCACCTACCTGATGCTGTACGTAATCTACCCAAAAACCTAAAAAGAAATGCTCGACCAACGGCCCCCAACTAAACCATTAAAAACAAAGGGTTTAATTTAGGAAGGAATTTGGAGAAACCCGGGGGGTTTTACCCTTGACACCTTTTGAAATCCTGTGTTAGAGTTCCCCGGTTAAATGACCTCAAAGTACATGAGGAGCAGGTAGGTGGCAGTGAGTCCGTTGACTCCAAGCCCGATGTAGACGATGGTGTCAAAGATTTTCCCATTTTTGCTGGCCATATTGTCTCCCTAGGAAAAAACGTTTAACGCGTAAGATCACTGAAATTAACATTCAGAATTTATAGCTGTCAAGAATAAATTGTTTTAATCCTTTACACATTCTTTTTCAGGGGCACCTTAAATGGATATAGAAAAACTTAAAGAAAAAGCCGGTCCGTGGGTCTACATTGGTACTGTCATCTTCTGCCTGTGGTTCTTCTACTGGTTCGCTTCAGTCTGGCGGTAAGCTGGAACGGCTTAAACGAATTTGGTTTTGTAAATCCTAAAAGGGGAAATATTTAGAAATGGAAGAACAAAAAAAATTCATCACCGGAAAGTCGATTACTTGGTTCTTCATCGCGCTCATTGCAATGTCTTTTTACTTTTTTTTCATTAACTGGGGCCTGATGAAGGTTCAGGGGCTTGATTTCTTCTACCTCTGGAGCTCTGGGGCTAGTGCGCCGGTTGGTCACTAATCGACGGTAAAGCTAATTCAAGAAAAACGGCAAGCTTTATTAGCTTGCCGTTTTTTTTTACCGCGGGATTTGCCATCCCACGTCATGATATAAACAAGCCATGAACGGCAAATCCGCCTGCCGCATTTACCTTATCCGACACGGGGAAACCGCCAACGCCGGTCAAGTCTGTTTTAATGGCCACTTCGACGTAGACCTCTCCGAACAAGGAAAGAACCAGAGCCGTCGTTTCGCCGACGCCTTGAAGGACCTTCCAATTCGAGCGGTTTACTGTAGCGATCTCAAAAGAACTCTGCTCGGCGCCCAATATATTGCTGACCACCACGGGCTCACCCCAGTCCCCTACCCTGAACTGCGCGAACTCTCCTTCGGTACCTGGGAAGGACTGAGCATCGACGAGGTCAACCGCAAGTACCCAGATCAACTTCACAAGCGACTTAAAAATATTGAGACTTTTCACGTCGAGGGTGGGGAATCGTTTCCGCAGTTGAGGGCGCGCGCGATCCCAAAATTCGAAGAAATTGTGTCGAAGCACCCCGAAGATTGTATCGCCATTCTTTGTCATGGTGGAGTGATTCGGACCCTCTTGGCACATGTGCTTGGAATTCCTCTGAAAAATATATTTCGAGTCCACCAACCCTATGCAGCGGTCAACATCATTCAGTTTTACGATGGGGGAAACCCTGTTGTAGAACTCACCGGCGGCTCCTGTGACAATATCCATCCGCCCAACTCGTTGGACAAAGAAATGTTCATTCAATAGTCTACGAGGCTCCAATGAAGGATTGGCTGGTCCGTATTCGAAACGCCGACGTCTTCTTGAGTGATAAGAAGGTTCTTGACTCCATAGATTGGATCATGCACCGCGACGAGCACTGGGCAGTTGTGGGGAGCAACGGAGCCGGGAAGACTTCTTTCATGAGGCTGATATTCGGGGAGCTCATCCCGGTCGACGGTGGCGAGGTGAGATGGTTTGGGCACGAAGAGCACGGCCCTCTGGCCGCCGCCCGTAAACGCATCGGTTTCGTTTCAGCGAAATATCAGGAAACCTATAGTCCTGCCACGCGTGGGCGAGATGTAGTTGTCTCTGGATTTTTTTCATCGATCGGACTGTACCGTCAAGCTAGTCGGGAACAGAAACAAGACGCAGATCAGTGGATGGATTTTCTGGGCATCCACCATTTAAGCGACGAGCCGATTGGACACCTTTCCTACGGAGAAGCCCGACGGCTTCTGCTGGCGCGGGCACTAGTCAACCATCCCGACCTGCTTATTCTGGACGAGCCTTGCTCTGGGTTGGACATTCCCACTCGGGAGATCTTTTTGGAAGCACTGGAAAAACTCACCAAAACCCGCACCCGGTTGATCTATGTCACCCACCATATTGACGAGGTCCTTCCTTTGATCACCCATGTACTGTTTCTGAAAGAAGGACACGTATTTTTGCAGGGAAAAAAGAATGACATGCTGACTGGGTCTAACCTGTCGGGTGCATTCGACTGCACTATTCGAGTAAAAAAAAATACGGGCCGCTACTGGATCACCGAAAGTCGCACAGTGAGGCCCAAGCTGCCAAAGAAATATCCACGTTGAAACACCTTCCATACCGCCTTGCCTCTTGTGAGATGAATACGATACAATCCTCTTCAAATCAGTGTGAGGATTCATAATGACTTTTCGACTGACACCAACGCTTGCCGTACCCGTGTTGGCTATCCTATTGGGATGGGCTCTGGAGGTTCGTGCTCAGATGGGAGCGGAGGAGTGGTTCCTTAAGGGGAACACCTTGAGCCGCACAGGCCGATTTGACGAGGCGGTAGAGGCGTACAAGCGCTCCATCGAAAAAAACCCCAAGGCAACCGTAGCTCATTTCAACCTGGGCTTAGCTTACAAAAATCTAAACCGCATGGGAGAAGCGGCGGCCGCATTCGAGAAGACGGTCGAACTAGAACCGGGAAATCTGGATGCGCGGTACAGCCTGGGGAACGTCTACAATCACTTGGAGCGTTGGGAAGATGCAATTGCCCAGCTTAACATTGTCGTCCACCGGAGGCGCGCTGACGCAGAAGCACACGGCAACCTCGGGTGGGCGTACTACAACTACAAGAAAGGCCCGCCCTTCAAGCATCTGGTTATAGTCAATTTGCGGAAGGCTGTGGGGTTATTCGAAGCGAAAGATCAGCTTGGCTCCGCCGATGCCACGCGCAGGGTACTAGAGGAAGCCATGGCCCGGTTCGGCTTTCCAGAAGTCCATTAAACAACACCCTCCCGCATAGCTTACGCCATGAATCAATGGGCCAGACCACTTGCTACAAAGGAACCCCGAGCCGCAAGAACGGCCTTTCATAAACTCTTCAAATTCTTTTCTACGCCCCCCCTGTCCACCGAAGGCGAAATCTGTGCGAAGGGATCATGACCGCTCTTAACCATCTTCCAATCCAACTTCTCTGACTCCTTCTCAACAATGAGAGAGTCAAATGGAAGTAGAACCAAGTCTAGGCCCAGCTTTTTAGAAACGATCACCCCAAGTTCTTCGGGGTGGTGGACCCAGCGTTCCTTGGTCGTTCGATCACATTTTTTGATAAACCGCTCAACCTTCAGAGCAGTTCCAACTTCATCAAACAGTCTCCAGCACTGGGCTATTCTTACCGGCTTAAAACTTTGGGTATATCGTGCGCTTTGCTTTCCTTCTTTGTGCTGGTAGTAACGTATGGCAAGATTTTTTGTGTAGCCGGTATAAAATCGACCGTTGTCACATTCCAGCATATAAAGCCAGAGCCATTGCTTTACTTTCATAGCATTCAGGTTTTGTTTGAGCAGGTTATCGGAAAAGATAGATAGATCGAACTTACAAGGCAAATCTGACAATGAATGTCCTGCGTCGTACACTATTATAGCACCCACAAAAAGGGGCCGTAAAATTGGGTGCGACTGCAATCATCTCCTTTCGCACCTCACCCCTTACTGATTTTAGCCTTTAAGTTCAGTATCCTACGTGCAGACCTTTGACAGCATAGAAAAAATACTTGGGGGGAACGTGCTTTTTCTTTTTAAAAATAAGCTTAAATTCATTTAGAATCAGTTTCAGTAAGTTACTCACCGAGAAAAAGAATTGTGCGTATATTCAAAATATCCCATCCGCTTGCCATATTCTGGCTCTGCCATACTGTTATGGTTCCCTGCCTTGCGAACCCAACTTGGGCTGAAGAAACTCTCAACCTACTGGCAGATGGCAACCGAGCTTTTGTTCATGGAAGGTATCATGATGCAGAAGACTTGCTAGACAAGGCACTGAATATGGATCCCGATAATTATAAAGTCATTCGCATATTGGCTGATGTAAAAATCAAACTGGAAAAGTATAGCGAGGCGGAGCGCTTACTGGATCGTGTATTAAAAATGCCTACTTCCACGGGCCGGAATATACTGGTTTATATCGAAGGCAATCCGGAACCGCATGAAGCAGAACTGGTGGATGAAACCGTAATGATGCTTCCGGTAAAAACTGGAAACACCGAAAACAGCAAGGCTGAAAAATTTCTAAAAAAACCAGCGAATGATCCAATTCCGCACTATCGCCTGTTTTTCAAAAAATCAAAAAAAAT
>CAZVZT010000106.1:3405-4989 GCA_964631515.1 uncultured Nitrospinaceae bacterium | reverse complement strand
TTGAAGCTGTGGGGCTCGACGCAAAGCGGATGTACGGCCGCACACATGCCCAACTGAATGCGATCCGGCCGATGAAAGACGGGGTCATCGCCGACTTCGACTCCACTCACCGCATGATCACCCATTTCATCAAAAAAATTCTCAAAAAATACTGGTTTATCAAACCCCGTATCGTGGTGGGCATACCCACTTGCATAACTCAGGTGGAAAAGAAGGCGGTGATCGATTCGGCCCGCATGGCGGGCGTACGCGATGTTTACCTGGTTGAAGAACCGATGGCAGCCGCCGTTGGTGTGGGTATCCCCGTACACAAAGCCGAGGGCAATATGGTGGTCGACATAGGCGGTGGAACCAGTGATGTCGCGGTGATCTCGCTTTCAGCCATCGCCCATGGTGAATCAGTCCGGGTCGGCGGAGACGAAATAGACGAAGCCATCGTCCGCCATATGCGGATCAACCACCACCTCAACATCGGGGTGTTCGCGGGCGAGCGTGCCAAGATTGAGGCAGGCAGTGCGTATCGCCTTAAGAAAAAACTGACCACCAACGTGAAAGGTTTGGACATTCAAACCGGAACCCCCACATCCGTCGTTGTCGATGACAAAGAAATTCGGGAAGCCATCAATGAACCTCTTTCCACCATCATCACTGTCATCATGCGGACACTGGAAAAAACATCTCCCGAACTCTCGGCGGATATCCATTCCAACGGAATCTACCTGACTGGAGGCGGGGCGCTCATCCGCGGCCTGGACAAACTGATTGAGGAAAAAACCACCCTCAAGGCGTATATTCCAAACGATCCGCTCCTCAGCATTGTCAAAGGAACCGGAAAAATTCTGGACAATTTCGAGGAAATGAAAAAAGTTTGTGTCGCTTGAGCCCCTCCGGTAGAATGGCCCCCGGTTTCATCCAAAGATCCTTGGGTTTAGAGTTCTCTTAATAAGGGGTACATGAACGATCGAACTTCGGATTCATCTTGTGTGGAATGCGGAATAACGGTCGGACCGCTTCCCACGCAGACCGATTTCAAAGGACAGGAGGTTCATCTTTTTCACCCTGTGCTTTGCAAGCCTTGCCTGCTGGATCTTTGCAAACGATATTCAATCGTTTGCGTTAACTGCAGCGAGACCATCCCGCCTTACTCCCAAGTGGGGGTGCTGAAGGGAAACCATGGCGAGAATCAATTTGTTCACATGACCGCTTCCTGCCAGACCGTAGGAAGCGCGTTTCACGGTTACTGGGGAAAAGGGGAATTACATAACTTTGTGGAAATTGAAGCATGCTAGAAATTCAATTCGTCAAACAGAAAAGAACCATCAAGGCCGAAGAAGGGGAAACCATTCGGGAAGCCGCCATCCGGAACAGGCTGAGCATTTACTCCCATATCTTTAAAATTCTCAATTGCAGGGGGCGGGGTCTTTGTCATTCCTGCGCCGTGGAGATCATCTCGGGAAAAACCGACCAGCGAAATGATGTTGAGAAACAGCAACTGGCCAAGCGACTCAAAAAAAATCCCGATCTTCGGCTGGCCTGCCAAGTGAAGGTAACAGACAGCCTAGTAGTCAGAACCCACGTTTAGGT
>CAZVZT010000106.1:0-3305 GCA_964631515.1 uncultured Nitrospinaceae bacterium | reverse complement strand
TGGCCTGCCAAGTGAAGGTAACAGACAGCCTAGTAGTCAGAACCCACGTTTAGGTCAGGGACAGTCTCCCCATCAGCAAACACTTCAGCAACCAAAGTTGTCGGTTCCACCTACAGCAGAGTCATAGCGCAAGGCAAGTAAGTACGCCAAAACAGCATGCCGGGTTCGGCTTGAGAAGCAGGCAAACGCGTCGCCGCTTCTTCAAAAGCGCTAAGGCGAAAACAATTTGACAACCCACCCTCAAAGGTTAAAAATATTAGTGCTCCAGCTCTCTCAGGATAAACTTAATAAGGTGCGCCAGCACGCTCTCGCGGAGTACCCTTGTGAGTGTTGCGGGATCATTATTGGATTTCCGGAAACAACGGAAAAAGACATTCTGTTCCGGTGCACCAACATACAAAATAAGCTTCACGCGATGGATCCTGAGACTCATCCCCGGGATGCCCGGACGGCATATAATATTGATCCCAGGGAGTTGATGAAGATTCTTAAGGAAGCGGAAGCCAAACGGATGTCGATCAAGGCATTTTACCATTCGCACCCGGACCACGATGCCTATTTTTCGGAAGAAGACCGGAAAATGGCAATGTTCGATGGAGAACCCACATATCCCGATGCCGCCTACCTGGTGGTTTCAGTCTATGATGGAAAAATAAAAGACGAGGCCTGGTTCGCATGGAATACAGCAACCGGATCCTTTGAAAGACACAACAACTAATCTTTTAAAAGCCTTTTGCTTTTAAGACTGAAAATTTTTAAGGAGAGTTGAATGGCGCTGATCATCACCGAAGACTGCGTAAATTGTGGGGTCTGTGAACCGGAGTGCCCCAACGAAGCGATCACGGAAGGAGACGACGTTTATGTGATCGATTGGGAGAAGTGTACCGAATGTATAGGCTGGTACGAGGAGGCACAGTGCGTCGAGGTCTGTCCGGTAGATTGCATTCCAAAAGACCCTGAGCATGCTGAAACCCAAGAAGAACTCCTGGCTAAAAAAGAAGCCCTCGTCAATGGACAGTAGCAAAGCATCCCAAGTCACTAAAAGAGCTAGTATCTAAAGGAGCACACTATGAAGGAAGAGGTCGAATCGGTTCTAGAAACACTCCGTCCAATGCTCATTCAAGACGGGGGGAACGTGGAACTGGTGGATATCGAAGACGGTACCGTGAAAGTGCGCCTTGTTGGAGCCTGCAGTTCATGCTCCAGCTCAACATTGACCCTTAAAATGGGGATCGAAAAGGCTCTCAAGAAGGCCATCCCCATGGTCCGTTGCGTCGAAGCGGTAGAGTGAGCCCCGTAGATTCCAAGGCATCGTTTCAGCTTAAACTTTGCGGTCGTCACAGCAACCGCTGTTCTTTGCCGCGCTTATGCGAAACCTGTTTGAGCGAGAACAGTGATCCATTGTGTTCCCATGCATAAAGCTTCTTTTTCCCGAATTATATTGCCCCTTGTCTTGGCGTGGATAGTTGCCACCGCCCCTTTCGCTGCGCAGGCAGCGGAGGAAAACGTATTAGCCAAAAATTTCACCCTGAAGAATCTTAGCGGAAACACGGTGAGCCTTGACCAGTACCGGGGCAAATACCTTCTACTCAACTTCTGGGCCACGTGGTGTGGTCCGTGCAAAATCGAAATGCCCTCGCTGGAGGCATTGTATCAGCGGTTTCGGTCGGACAGATTCGATGTGGTAGGCATATCCAACGATATGTTTGGCGTTCAAGTGGTGCGTCCTTTTGTTAAAGCTGCCAAAATTTCGTTTCCCATATTGCTTGACCAACGACTGACCGTGAGCCATCAGTACGGCGTCGTCAGTTTACCCACCTCTTTCCTGATCGATCCTCATGGAGAAATCATCGGAGTCCTGCAGGGGGCCGAGGATTGGTCCGACCCAGAAACACTACATTACTTTGAAAGCCTCCTAAAAAAAGGTGACTCGGCCAACCGAAACTCTAGCGAATGACACGAACTCCCATATTCAAATTTATTCTTCAGGTGCTGGCGTGTGTATCACTTCTCATTTTCGTTACCGCCGCAACCGCACAGGAAGCTCGGGATAATCCACTCGAAGGAGATATGGTAAAAATCCCTGCCGGGTCGTTCTCTTTCGGAACTGACCAAAAGGACGACACGGCCGAGGCACTGTCACTGGGAATCCCAAAACCATGGTACGCCGACGAGAATCCGAGCCAGAAAATATTCCTTAAAAGTTTCTATATCGACCGCCATGAAGTCACCAATCGCCGTTACAAAATTTATATAGATGACGTGGGCGCTATCCCCCCGCTGGACTGGTCAAAAAATAATTCCCCAGAAGGAAAAAGCAACTACCCCATCACAGGAGTTTCCTGGTTTGATGCCAATAATTTCTGCCAGTGGGCCGGCAAGAAACTGCCCACCGAAAAACAGTGGGAGAAAGCCGCTCGGGGAGAAGGTGAAAATCAATATCCGTGGGGCAACGAGTTTAAGGTGGACCGCGCCAACTTATCACCCAAAGCAGGAAGCCGAAATTCCATCGGTCCAGTCGGATCCCACCCCAGCGGTGCAACGTCGCTCGGCGTGATGGACCTGATCGGGAATGTATGGGAGTGGGTGGAGGATGACTACGCTCCCTACAAAGGAAGCGTGTACCGAAGCGAATATTTCGGCGGCGATTATAAAGTGATCCGGGGACAGTCCGCCCGTGATATCGGCCATTTCCCGGGAGCAACCTATCTGGCGGCACTCGAAAAGTTTTCGCGAGTTGGGTATCGTGAGTTTTCCGTTGCAGACCAATCTGCCGAAGATGTCGGGTTCCGTTGCGCCAGTGATGAGATGCCACAGGCCGTGCGCCAGGTCTCGGCAGCCCCTGCACCTTCCCCGGTCGGCGGCGGACCAAGTCCATTAACAATCAGCGGATCCGGTCCATCTTCGAGTCCCTCTTCCGCGGCAACTTTTGACTCGAATCCGTTTAGTGCCACACCCAGTCTTCCGCAGTCCGGAATGCTGGTCTTGATTTTTCTGTCCTTTCTCGCCGGGGCGTTCAGTTTTCTTTCCCCGTGCACACTACCTATTCTACCCGCTTACTTCGCCATCACCGCACAGGCCGACCGCGCACGCATGGGCTTTATGTCAATTGCTTTTTTCCTTGGGCTGGCTTCCTTGTTCGTCGCGATGGGAGCATCGGCAAGTTTTTTCGGAAGCGTTTTGCGCGATTACCTGTTTTCACTGACTACGGCCGGTGGAGTCATCGTCTCGATCTTTGGGGTAATGACACTATTTGGAAAAGGATTTTCCGGAGCGGGTTTCCAGGGGCGGCCTGCCTCGACCTT
>CAZVZT010000105.1:0-5096 GCA_964631515.1 uncultured Nitrospinaceae bacterium | reverse complement strand
CAATGGGCAATCTAAAAAAAATTTATTCAGGGATTTTCCGTGACGGCGGGGCAGGGAACTCTGCTCGGCGCCGGTACCGCGAACGGCGAAAGAAGCTGATGAGGCGGGAGGGGAAGTTGATTGCCATTACCGGGGTCCCTTATGGCCCGGGACAGGAGACGGTTTGGTCCTATGCGCATTGTCCCACGTATCAAGAGCCCGCTATCATGTACCTCACCGGTGTCAACCAATCTAATGTCATTCTCCTGCTGGATCCTGGGTCGAAAGAATCCGATGAGATCCTGTTTGTGGATAAAAAGGACTCATCTAAAGAATTTTGGGATGGTGTGCGATTCGGAGTGGGAACCCCTGAAAGTGCCCGCGAGGTCCAGCGGGTCACTGGGGTTAGGGATGTTCGAGGCATTCAGAACTTTGAAGAGGTTCTTAAGGAAAGATTCAAGAAACGAAGAAGTAAGAAGATCGGGACTTTGTGGATGGAGGGGGTCAGGAATGGAAAGACCCGGGAAATAAAAACCGATCATAATGGAAAATTTAAAGCTCGGCTTGTGCGCTGTTTGCGATCGTTGGGGGGGGCGGCGCCGATGTTATGCAACATTATAAAGAACCATTTCGAACTCCGGCTCCCACTTGATTCCCACGATGTGGAAAATACGCTGGAGGCACAAAAAATTGCCGGAAAGGCGTTCAAGGAAACGCTGTGGAATTTCTATCGTTTTCAAAAAGAATATCAGGTGCAGGGATTTCTCGAAGGGAGGATGCTTGAGGAGTCGCCCTACGGCCTTAGTTTTCCCTCCATCATTGCTTCGGGAGTGAATGCCACGGTATTGCACTATGTGAAGAACGACGATTCGTTTTTCAGGAACGAAATGGTTCTTTTGGATTTCGGGGTTCGGTGGATGACTATGCATGCGGATATCAGTCGTACAATTCCTGTGTCTGGAAAATTCAACCCGATGCAGAAAATGTTATATGAGATTGTTTTGCGAGCGCAATCGGCGGTTCAGAGAAAGGCGCGAAAGGGAGTAACCATTGACGAACTTAACGATTGTTGCTGGGGTTCTATCAACCGCAGTCTGGAACAGGTATTCCGTAAAGCGGGGGGGGAGTTCAAACTGAAATACAAAGAGCGCCCGCATGGGGTTAGCCATCTCATGGGTGAGCAGGAACACGACGGTGATCCATTCCGCAATTATACCAAGGAACCGATGCAGGAAGGCTGGGTGATAAGCAACGAACCGGGGCTATACGGGCAGTTTTGCGTTCGACTGAACGGGCGGGTCTATGACGAAGAAATTGGAATCCGGATCGAGGATAACCTTTTAATCACCAGAGCAGGGTGCCGGAATCTATCGAGATCGATTCCAAAAACCGTGGAACAGATCGAGCGCCTGATGTCGCACAAAAATAGAGGGCGATAGAGAACGGCCGGGGAACCTTTTTGCAAGCTTAGAGCTCCTTAAGGGTGGCAAGAACTTCTTCCACGTGGCCCTTGACTTTTACTTTCGGGAATATTTTTCGGATTACGCCCTTCTTGTCGATAATGAAGGTTGATCGGACGATTCCCATGAATTCTTTTCCATAAAGTTTTTTTTTCTGCCACACACCATATTTATTGGCGACCTTCTGATTTTCGTCCGCGATCAAGTCGAACGGCAGGCCGTATTTGTCGATGAACCTCCGGTGCCGTTCTTCGGAATCAACGCTGACTCCAAGGACAACTGTGTGCTTGAGTTTTTTGTGTTGGTCTCGAAAATCGCAGGCTTCCGTGGTGCATCCGGGGGTCATATCCTTTGGATAAAAATATAGCACCACATTTTTTTTATCCCTAAATGAACTTAGTTTGACAGTTTCTCCGGCCTGGTTCTTCTCCGAGAAGTCAGGTGCTTTGTTTCCTTCCTTAATCATTTATCCAAGAAAATATTTCAGTTGGGGAGTTTGCTCAGTATAGCATCGAGTTTTTGATTCAGGCCGTTCAATGCTTCTAATTTTTTCTCATCGGAAGAATTCGCCAAATTATAAATCATCCTTCCATCTCCTATGGCACCCGAGACATCGTCATACAAGGCCTTGGTCGGGTACTTTCCTTCATTGCATAACGTTTCGAATATAACGGCAACCCTGCTCAGTTTGCCGTCGATTTGCAGTCCGAGCATCGATTTTTCCCTAAGCTCTGAGGACTGTTCCATAAAGGTCCATAGTCCGCCTCTGCCCATGAGGACTTGAAGGCTGGCGTTTAAATCGGTGGAGGCGCCGTGGCAGGGATGCTTTTGTGCCTGCACGGTGAGGGGTGACAGAAGGAGCAGTAAAACAAGAAATGTAAATATTTTTTTTGCAAAGGTGCAGTAGCGCCGCATGCGGTTTAGATGGTTAGGCATCTTTTCTCCTCAAGCTTAAGGGACCATGGTTGCTCGGAACCACAGTAGTAATGGGTGTCTAAGGGGGCTACATCTAACAGGAATCACCCCTTCCTGTCAAATCTTGCACGCTCTCGGTGGTTTCCGGAGATGTGAGAAAATGTTTCCGTGGAATGCGGGTTTTTATAGAAGTTTCTGAGCTTTGGTTATTGAATCAGTTTTTTGTACGCCTCCATTTTTCTGATAGGTTCGAATACGGTGTTCTCGCGGATAGCCTGTTTGATGGCCGGGTTCAGTTCGATTGCGATTTCAATGTTTTTGAGTCCTTTCCCATGGTCCCCGTTTTTAACATAGGCTTGCGCTAGAAGAATGCGGTGCGTCAGGATATCCTCGTGACGAGGGTGAGAAATGAGAAGGCGCTCCAAGATGGAAATCGCTCGGCCGGTATCACCGCTGTTGTAGTAGGCGGTTGCTGTGTTGAGCAGGCTGGGCAGGTGGTTCGGATTCATGCGCGATGCTAGGCTGTAGAAGCCGATCGCCCGTTGGGACATCTTGTATTGCGCAAAAATTTCCCCCTTGCGGTTTAAGGCCTCGGTGGGTTGAAAGAATAAGTCGCTTGGACTCAGCGCCACGGTTGTTGGACCTGCCGTTTCGGGAAGTTCGTCGAGCGACTGACGAGCAATTCCATTAGGATCGCTTAGACTTAGAGCTTTTTGATAGTATTTGCGAGCTTCGGACAGGCGCCCTCGCAAAACTTCGATGTCCCCCAACTCTTGGTAGCCCTTGGCGGCCTGCGGATCGGTTTCCCCAACGATGGCAATCATCTGTTTCACTGCTTTTTCTGAACTGTTTATACGCAGTAGAAAACTGGTAAGACCAATCAAAACTTCCTTAATTTTGAGGTCATCCGGCTTTATTCGATCCGCCGCCTCGATTTCGATTAGAGCGAGCCCGTACTGTCCAGACTGGTAAAGCGCTTTGGATCGGCCTACATGGTAAGCGTGGGGTATGATCTCTAAGGGCAGTTTATCGAGCGCGTTTTTGCTTACATACTCCATCAATAGCTTGGCCGAGTGCAACTTAGGGTGTTCTTTCCGGGTTTCAAGAACTTGCGTGATTTGTCTTTTGGCCAAGTCAGATTTTTTTTGAGCCGCGTAGAGATAGGCCAACTGATATCCGGAGTCAACATCCGCTGGATCAATAGATAGGGCTTGCTGAAAAGATTTTTCTGCTTCACTGTACTGGTTCAAGTAATAAAAGTTCATTCCCCGTTCGTAATGATATCGGGAATTCTTCGGATCGAGCTCGGCGGCGGTGGCGAGGGACCGATTGGAAAGACGCATCTCTCCCATAGCGGCCAAAGTTTGCGCATATTCGTAATGTGGTTCCGGAGAATGGCGGTGGATCTCTTCTGCAATCCGGCAACCCTGCATCGAAAGTTTCGGAACTCCCAGGTGGCGATACACTTCACAGAACCCATAATGCAGGCCGGGATGGCGTGGGTGGATCATTTGTCCTGCGTTGAGAGCGGACAGTGCCTTGATGTATTCACCCATTTCGTTCAATATCAACCCCTTCATTACATGCGGCGTGCTTTCTTTGGGGAGCTTCCGGATTTTTTGCTCTAGGATTTCCAAGGCTTGCAAGTGCTTTCCTTCTCGGGCCAGCTGATGGGCTTTTATGAATTCTGGGTCCTTTTTCTCTTTCGACTGAACAAGATCCCAAAACACGATATTTTTTCCGGGAAAAGTGGCGTGTGCCCGGTAGGGTGCGATGACTGTGATCAGCAGGGCCAATATGGCGATTTTAAAAACGTATTTCATGAAACCTCTCTTGGGAATGGTTAATTTGTATAGCGGACTGCCCGTATCGCTCTGCGGGACTTGGATTTTTTGGAACTACTGAACCGTTGTCCGGTATTTAAGACAACGCCGAATGCATTATAATTCCCGTTTTCTTCGCCGGACCATAGGGAGCCGCTCCCGTCTTTTGTGAAAATGGGGTCGATGTGAATGATCATCTCACGGCCTACCTGTCGGCTATTTACTTTTTCGGCCTCGTACAGGCTTTGCAGCTCTTTGACGGTTGGCGCTCGCCAGTCGCGATAATCGGTGAACCCTTCACCGTTGAGTTGGGCAATGAACTCCATGGCCTCGAACCAGGTGAGCCACGATCCGGCATGAATGTATGAATCGGCTTGCATCCACATGAGCCCGGTTTGGGTGTCGGTAACGGTTCGATCTCCGTTATCCTTGAACCGTTTATCCTCAGACCAGATCGATTCGGTTGCGCCCTGTCCAGTAAGGGCCGCTATGAGTACCGCGACTACCAGCAGGGTAGCCAGACTTTTTGAGAGGTTTCCGTTCATCTGACTTAACTAATTTTTTCCTTGAGCAGTTTGTTGACCAATGATGGATTGGCTTGACCTTGGCTCTCCTTCATGACCTGGCCCACCAGGAAACCGAAAACTTTTTCTTTTCCACTCTTGTATTGCTCTACCTGTTCCGGATTGGACTCAAGAACTTGGTCTACCAAACTTTCGATGGCCGACGAATCGATGATCTGCGTCAGCCCTTCTTCCTTAACAATGGCCTTGGCAGGTTTGCCAGTCCGATACATGTCTTCGAATACAGTTTTGCCCATTTTAGCGTTGATCGTTCCCTCGTCAATCAATTTCAGCAAGCTGATTAGACCTTCGGGTTTTACCGGGCATGTCTCAATTGAATGCTGGTTGTTTTTGAG
>CAZVZT010000104.1:0-5114 GCA_964631515.1 uncultured Nitrospinaceae bacterium | reverse complement strand
GTTGGCTGGCAACAGCCAACCCCTTCCTACTTGTGAAAGGGTTTAATCGGTTTGATTAGGTCCTTTTTTAAAAGTTACGCCGCAATGGCAGGAAGGTATCGATAGGGTGCTCTCATACCCTCCCCTTAAATCCGCTTCCGAAGATTAATCCCTACTAAGGGACCGCCGACCCGCCGTTTCACCCTCCCCTCTATTATCCTATTGATATTAAAGGGTTAAATATCTATAATTCGGATATGTATATCGAGAAGGACTTCCTCATTCTAGGCAGTGGCGTCGCGGGTTTGACCTTTGCCCTCAAGGCCTCCCAATTCGGTTCGGTGGCAATCATCACCAAAGGCGAGCTTGAAGAATCCACCACCCGCTACGCTCAGGGCGGAATCGCCTCCGTCATGACCGATGACGATTCCTTCGAACTGCATACCGAAGACACACTGGAAGCGGGACGCGGGTTGTGTCGTGAAGATGTTGTGCGCATCATCTGCAGGGAAGGACCGGCCTGTGTGCGCGAATTGATCGGCCTAGGCGCCGAGTTCACCCGTATTCATGGCGAGGATTACCACCTCAGTCGCGAGGGAGGGCACTCCAGAGATCGTATCCTTCACGCCAACGACCTCACTGGAAAAGAAATCGAACGCACGCTTATCGAAGCCGTTATCAGCAAAGACAACATCGAAATCTTCCCGCACCATATGCTGATCGACTTCATTACCCGGGCCCGACTCGATACCAAGGCCGAACCGGGAAGTGCGCGCGACGAAGCACTGGGACTCTATGCACTCAACGTAACCTCGAACCAAGTTGAAACGTTCGTGGGGAAAATCACCCTCCTTGCCACCGGCGGAGCGGGCAAGGTGTACCTCTACACCTCTAATCCGGACATAGCCACAGGCGACGGCATAGCTGCGGCCCACCGGGCCGGAGCCCGAATTGCCAATATGGAGTTCATTCAATTTCACCCGACCTGCCTTTACCATCCTCAAGCAAAATCGTTTCTGATTTCCGAAACGGTGCGGGGTGAAGGAGGAATTCTGCGGCTGAAGGATGGAAGCACGTTCATGGAAAACCACCATTCCCTGGGATGCCTCGCGCCAAGGGACATCGTAGCCCGCGCCATCGACTATGAAATGAAAAAAAGCGGCGACGATTGTGTCTATCTGGACACCACCCATATTGAGGGGTATCGCACACGTGAGCGGTTCCCCAATATCTACCAGACCTGCCTGCAATTCGGATTCGATATGGAGCGGGAACCCGTCCCCGTAGTTCCGGCCGCACATTATACGTGCGGCGGAGTTATTGTGGATCCCGACGGGCAAACCAATATCCGCAATCTCTTTGCCAGCGGCGAAGTTTGTTATTCCGGGCTGCACGGAGCCAACCGATTGGCGTCTAATTCACTTCTGGAGGGGCTGGTATTGTCCCACAGGGCCGTTGCAAAAGCGGCTTCGTTGCTTAAAAAGGAGCATGTCACCCCTTCTGCCGCCCATGACATCCCGGCATGGAACAGCGGAAGCGCCGTCGACAGTGACGAATCGGTCGTCGTCTCGCACAACTGGGATGAAATACGACGGCTCATGTGGAACTACGTAGGAATCGTACGCTCTGATAAGCGGCTCTACCGCGCCGAACGGCGCATTCAGTTGCTTCTGGACGAAATCAAGGAATACTACTGGAACTTCACCATCACAAAAGACACCTTGGAACTAAGAAACATTGCGCTCACAGCGCAGTTGATTATACAGGGAGCCCTGAAACGAAAAGAAAGCCGCGGACTCCACTTCACTCTGGATTACCCGCATTTAGACGACGAAAACTGGAAAAAGGATACCGTGCTTCAAGACACCACACGGCGATTGATAACTCAACCCTCATCTAGGACCACACCCCATGAATGAAAAAATCTCCATCCTGGTCCGCGATTTCCTAGGAATTGCAACCTTGGCCTTCACCTTGTTCGCCGTCATTTCTCTTGTAACGTATTCTCCGGCCGACCCGTCGTTCAATACGTCGTTATCCGGTCAGGTTGAGGTTATAAATTCCGGTGGCAAAGTGGGCGCCTATGTTTCCGATGGACTGGCTCAGCTATTCGGAAGCGGCGCTTACTTTTTCCCCCTAGTCACGTTGATTCTAGGATGGGCACTTGTTCGCGGAAGGGAATTTTACCACTGGCCGGTGCGGTTAGGGTCAGGAATCATTTTACTGGTCGGGCTCTGTGCCCTGTGCGCGGTTCAATTTGAATCCGACCCCCTGTTCAAAGGTGCTGTTCAGACAGGGGGCATCACGGGCGAAACCCTGGGTGGTTTCCTGGTGACATGGTTCAATATGATGGGAGCCACGATTCTCCTGTCTACACTAATACTCGCCTCACTCCTTGGGGTGATGGGAACGACTGTCAATGCCATACTGGAAGTAGCAGGCAAGTCTTCCGGAACGGTTTTTAAACAATTGATCCGGGGTATCGTTTGTATGCGGGAAGCGGGAACAGAGTGGATTAGAATTTTTTGTGAAGCCTGCAAAACAAAGGAGGATCCGCTAAAAAAACTTGACGCGAGAAAACCGGTGATCGTTACCCGTGCCAAACCTTCCGAATCACAGCAAGTTGTGGCGCCCGCACCCAAGAAAAAAGAAAAGAAACCGGAGTTCATTGTTGAAGAGCTGCCACCGGTAACTCAGGCGGGCGACTATCAGATTCCATCCACCGACCTGCTGGACGATCCGCCGCCCATGGAAGACTCTGAGCAACTGAAAGAGGAAATTCTCGTCAGTAGTGCGATACTTGAACGCAAGCTAGCCGATTTCGGCGTAGAGGGCAAGGTTGTGCAAGTGCTTCCGGGTCCGGTTATCACTCTGTACGAGTTCGAACCCGCTCCGGGAGTCAAAGTTAGCCGCATCCTTTCGCTCACCGACGACCTCGCTCTGGCGATGCGCGCGCTCAGCCTACGCATCCTAGCACCCGTTCCCGGAAAACCCGTGGTTGGGATCGAGATCCCCAATACGCGCAAGGAAATCGTTTCCTTCAAGGAGATTATAACATCCAGGGAGTTCGCCGAATCTGAGTCCAAACTGACGATGGTCATCGGAAAAGACAACATTGGTGAACCCGTCGTGCAGGATTTGGCGACGATCCCGCATCTATTGATGGCCGGTTCGACCGGATCGGGTAAAAGCGTCGGACTGAACGCCATGGTCTGCAGTCTGCTTCTCAACGCCACGCCTGACGAGGTGAAGATGATCATGGTGGACCCGAAGATGCTGGAGCTTTCGATTTACGATGGCATCCCTCACCTGATCGCTCCGGTGGTGACCAACCCAAAAAAAGCCGCCGCCGCTCTGACTTGGGCTGTCCAAGAAATGGAAAACCGTTACGAGATGATGGCGAATCTGGGGGTCCGAAACATCGGCGGTTTCAACAGCAAGGTGGAAAAACTGCACAGGGAATATGAAGAGGAACTGAGTCAGTGGGAGAAGGAAAACAAGAAAAAGATTAAGCCGCATACTGAAGAATTAGGTGAGACCCTGGAGGATGAAGATGACAAACCAATCGAGCCTCCTGCGTGTTTACCATATATCGTAATCGTTATCGATGAGTTGGCCGACCTCATGATGGTAGCTTCCAAGGGCGTTGAAGATGCTCTCACCCGGCTTGCTCAAATGGCCCGCGCTGCCGGAATTCACCTGATCGTCGCCACCCAGCGTCCCTCCGTCGACGTTCTAACGGGAATCATCAAAACCAATTTTCCGTCCCGCATTTCCTACAAGGTGACCTCGCGGGTAGACTCACGGACCATCCTCGACTCCATGGGCGCCGAAAAACTTCTCGGGAAAGGTGACATGCTGTTCATGCCACCAGGCACTCACCGTCTGATACGAATCCACGGTGCCATGGTAAGCGATGAAGAAATGCGCCGAATTCTCAATGCAATCAAAAAGCAGAAAAGACCCGAATATAAAGATGAGATTTTCAACGTCGCCACCACCGAAGAGGAAAAGTCAGAAAATGAAGAAGATTACGACGAAAAATATGACGAGGCGGTGGCCCTGGTCGCTCGCGATCGACAGGCTTCGATTTCCTATGTACAAAGAAGGTTGAGGGTAGGTTATAACCGGGCGGCTCGGATCATAGAAACCATGGAACGGGATGGGGTGGTGGGGCCCTCGGACGGGATCCGACCACGTGAAATTTACGTCAATCCCATCCCCGTTGAATAGCGGGTCCAAGTGCCGGAAGCCGCTCCTGCTCCGGAGCGCAACCGATGTGGAAAACTTTTAATACCCCTGTCTGCCTGCTGATTCTTTTTTTACCCTCCGGTTTACGCGGTCCCGCGAAGCCAAAATTTGTCTCTGGAAAAAGGAAAAGGCAAAACCCGCTTCACCTTGAATCCTACGGCTCGTGAAAACCCGCCAACCCGCATATATGCAAACTAAAACTATGTCAGCTGATGAAAAACACACCTCCCCAGCGCTTTTTATCCTACTCGGAGCAAGCAACCTTGCGCGAGCCAGTTACGGATTAATGGATTGTCTCACGCGTTATCTGTCACCGCGACCGGTCGAGTTTCTGCATGCCTTGGGGCCGGGACGGGCATATATCACAGAAGGAGGTATCCTAAGCGCGGTCTATCCTCCAATCCTCAACTGTGGAATTCTGAATATGGCAAAGGATAAAGGTAAAAACAAAAGGGCAATCGTCACACTCGTCACGGATATCGGCAACGACATCATGTACGGCGTTTCTGCGGAAAAGATTATCTTGGGACTGAAAACTCTTTTCAGCACGATGGAAGAAATCGGTGCAAGCGTTTTAACCTCAACGATACCCGTGGACCTTGAGCTGGACGTTGAAAAATTTTATTTTCTGATTTTGCGCCAAATCTTCTTCCGCAAAAGCCGGGTGGAGCACCAAGAAGCTGCTTCCGCCGTCCGAGCCATCAACCAGTTTATAGAGGAATCTGAAAACGAAAAGATCACGGTTCTTAAAGAAATGAGGCCGTTCTGCGGAGTGGATAAAATTCACTACCGACTATCCACAAGTCATCGTGCATGGTCTTACATAGCCGAAGAAATGTTATATCGGCTTAACACACCAACTCCTGTTAGAATCGGGCCGGCAG
>CAZVZT010000103.1:0-5212 GCA_964631515.1 uncultured Nitrospinaceae bacterium | reverse complement strand
TGCCTTTCCCCGGCTTTGGCTTGCGGGGGGGCCACCAGGAGGCTGAGCTCTTTTTTCAGGGTACTTCTCACCCCGTCGCCGGGTTGTGCCTTCACGGATGGGTCGATTAGGCGCGCCAGCGAGAAGTCGCGCCGGACCTCGATGATCTCCACCTGTCCCAGGTCGGTTTCCTTGCGCCCGATCTTTTTTTTGGTGGTGGGGTGGACGATTTTTTCGCCGAAGCGGATGAGGTGCAACCGGTCTCCCCGCTTGATCGATTGCCCCAGCCTGAGGTCCAGGGTCAGGGTGTCCGCATCGACGGAGAGGACCAGCCCGTCCGTATCGGATGGGAACATGGACTCGATTTGCGTGACGATGCGGTCCAGGCTCGTATCGGAGGCGGCCTGGGCGAGACCCGGGCCCGCGGCCCCGAACAGCAGGGTAAACGCGATCCAGATTGAAAGTTTTTTCATGGTTTTCAGGTGCCTCACTCCAGCATCTGTACGGTGACCTGTTCCCCCTCGGTTATTTCGGTCGATTCCAGGGGAAAGATGAGCAGCCCGTTGGCTTTCACCGTGGACTTGAGGATCCCGGACCCCTGCTCCTGGGCCGGGGTGACGGTGCAGCTTCCGTTTTCCCATTGCACCACCGCGCTCAAAAAATGCAGGCGTCCCGCCTTTTTGTGCAGGGTGCGGGTCAACCGGGCCTGGACGGTCCTGTGGGTCAGCTCGGTGGCGCCCATCATCTTGCGGATGGAGGGGCGGGCGAATTGCTCAAAGGAAACGAACGAGGAGACCGGGTTGCCGGGCAGGCCGAAGATGGGAACCTCGCCAATCTGCCCGAATGCCAGGGGCTTGCCAGGCTTCATCGCCACCTTCCAGAACAGCATGTCCTGTCCCATTTTTTTGAGGCTGGCCTTGACCAGGTCGTAGTCCCCGACCGAAACTCCGCCCGAGGAGACCACCAGGTCGCACTGGAGCGCCCACTCGAATTTTTCCATCAGGTCCTTTTCGTCGTCGCGGGCGATGCCCAGGTAGCAGGGGATTCCCCCCGCAGACTGGATCTGCGCCGCCAGCATGTACCCGTTACTGTTGTAGATACAGGGGCCGGTCGGTTGCTCGTCGAGGTCCATGATCTCGTCGCCCGTGGAAAGGATCGCCACCCGCGGCCGCCGTCCAACGTAGACCGTGGAGCGTCCGACCACCGCCATCATGCCGATGTGCGCGGGGCGGATGTCCGTACCTCGGTGCATGACGGTGTCTCCTTCCCGCACGTCCTCGCCGGCATCGCGGATATTTTCCCGGTCCTCGGCCTTGTCCTTGACCAGTACGCCGGTGCCGTCACGTTCGGTGTCCTCCTGCATGATCACTGCGTCGGCCCCTGGAGGGATGGGCGCGCCAGTCATGATACGGATTGCCTGACCGCGCCTGACCTTTGTGGTTGCGCTGTAGCCCGCGGCGACATCTTCGATCACGTCCAGCCGGACCGGATTTTCCGGTGTGGCTGACTCGATATCTGCCGCGATGAGGGCGTAGCCGTCCATCGCCGAGTTGTCCAGGGGCGGGTTATTGCGCCGGGCCACGATATCCTCGGCCAGGACGCGTCCCAGCGCTTCGTTGATAGGTATTTTTTCGACGCCCCGGGGCGTAATTCTTTCGAGAATGATTTTCCGTGCTTCGTCTACCTTGACCAGGCTCATGAGGGTTCGATCTCCTGTTCCCGCTTGGCGCGGGCCGCTTCGTAATCTTCCGGGGTATTGATGTTCATAAAATTCGCGCGGTCTCCTTCCGGGATTTTAACCTCCTTGAAAGGAAGATCGCCGATGATTCTGGATAAAGACAACTCCCGCCTCGACATGGCCTCGTAAAGCGGGGTGATGAATTTCGGTTCGTAGATGGCGCACATGGGTTCGTAGCCAAGGCGCCCCTTCTGCGCGTAACAGGTTCCATACCGTAACGGGTCACGCTGCTCAAGAATGATCTCGAAATCCTTTTTCTGGATGAGCGGCATATCGCAGGCGGTGATCATCCAGGCTTTGCCCGGGTACCGGCCCATCACCGTGGCGAGCCCGCCGACCGGTCCCAGCCGGATGTGCTCGTCGTCGATGCGTTCGACATTTTTAATATTTCCCAGTTCGCCCATGTCCAGGTCGGCTCGCGCTGACAGAAACACCTTCTCGCAAAACCGACCTAAAATACGCGCCGCCCGTTCCGTTTCCGATATGCCGTTGTAGGTGAGAGCGAACTTGGGCTGGCCCATGCGCCGGCTTTGCCCGCCGACGAATACCGCGCCGTACAATGGGCTGGCGCAACTTTTGAAGTGTGCATTGACGAAATCGAAAATCTTGTCGATCTCGTCGCGGTGAAACAGAGGAATGCCCTGCTCGACAAAACGTTCCGGCGCGGCCGTTCCCTGGTGCACGATGGCGCGGATGCCCGGGCTGTCCGGCGCGATTGGCAGCTTACCTTCCCCGTCGAGAAACACCACCTTGTTGAATGGCGACTGTTTGTAGCCCTCGATCAGGATACAGTCGCATTGCTCCAGTGCATGGGTGATGGTGCGCTGCTTGAACTCGTTCTCCGCCACAACCCCGAAATGAGCCGGGTCATTGATGGCGACGATTCCTGCCCCGGCGTCCCGCACGCGGGCGGTGTCTTTTCCCGCTTTGTCCATCTCGAACCGGTGCGAGTCGTGCTTGTAATACCCGACCCGGATTCGCTCCTCCTTAAACCGGGTGACCAGCCGTTCGATCAGGGTGGTCTTGCCCACACCGGAGAATCCGGCGAAGCACAAAAACGGGGCTTTAAACTGTTCCCAGTAACCGTCCATCGGTCTTAATTAAGGAATTTAATGTGTTGGGGCCCGCAGGGTTGCCCCCTCGTCAAAAGGGCCTAGGGCTTGATAACTGATTAAAAAATATAGATTTATAGATTATTTCCTATCGGAATCTCGTTGTCAACAGTTTAGTGAGCCGTTTGTTCTGGGAAGCGGATTAAATTTACCTGGCTGTGCTTAAGGAAAAATCTGGTATCCCCTTTTTTATCTGGGGTTGATACCGAGCCCTCATTGTCGGGTGAGCGTCGATCCAAATGCAGCGTTCAAATGTCGCAAAAAAATATGTTGCAACAACTTTTCTATTGTTGCAAAAAATTAATTTGCAACGATTTCTTTTGAACTATTTTGCCCAGTTATCTCTTTAAATAAAAAATAACTCTTTAATTTTCAATATCTTTGTTTTTTTATTCGGGTATGGCACGCAACTTGAAAATAAAACTGACAGGGAGCCAGTGAGTGGGAACCATTTTAGCCAGAAGACTGCCCGCTTTTTTTAATGTTTTGCTAATTGGAGGTTGCTATGAAATTGACACGATGGATTAAGATTTTTGTTTTTGTAAGTTTTTCAGGGATGTTCTTGACCGTCGGATTGCCGCAGTCGCTGCTGGCTGAAACGGCGCAACTGACCAAGGCTCCCAATGTTCCCAAGCCGATCACCCGGAAGGGTGGGGCGACGGTGGTGGTCAACCTGGATGCGAAGGAATTTGTTGGGGATATCGCCGACGGAAAGAAATATAACTTCTGGAGTTTTGGCGGCAGTGTTCCGGGTCCGATGGCCCGCGTGCGTGTCGGTGACATGGTGGAATTTCATTTATCCAACCCCAAGTCCAATACCCAGCCCCATAACATTGATATCCATGCCGTGAACGGTCCGGGTGGTGGTGCGGCGGTGAGCACCGTGGCCCCCGGTGAGACCAAGGTCTTCACCTTCAAGGCGCTCAACCCGGGACTCTACATTTACCACTGCGCCGCCGGGGCGATTGTGGATCACATCTCCAATGGCATGTACGGGCTGTTCCTCGTCGAACCGGCCGGTGGTTTGCCACGGGTGGATAAGGAGTTTTACGTTTTTCAGAGCGAGTTCTATACCGACGGGGAAAAGGGTGTGACCGGGTTCGACATCAGCAAGGGGTTGGCCGAGCATCCTGACCATGTGGTGTTCAACGGACGCGCGGGCGCGTTGATGGGAGACAATGTCCTCAAGGCCAAGGTCGGTGACAATGTGCGCATATATTTCGGCAATATCGGGCCCAATGGTGTTTCTTCGTTTCATATCATCGGCGAGATATTCGATAAAGTGCACGTGGAAGGATCGCTGGCGGGAACGGTCAACCGCAACGTTCAAACGACTCTGGTTCCTTCAGCAGGTGCGACGATTGTTGAATTCAAATTGGATGTGCCTGGGGCGTACACCTTGGTGGATCACAGCATCTTCCGTGTCGCCAAGGGGGCGATCGGCCAACTGGTGGCCGAGGGTCCTGATAACCCGAAAGTCTTTAGGGCAGGTCAATAGCTCGCCGGGGTCGTCGGGGGGACTCGGGGCTTTGCCCCGAGTCCCCCGTTCATTCATTGAGCGAGGAGATGACCTGGGTTTCCTCAGGAAATCTGCCGAGGGGTGGGAGCATTAAGCACATTCTTCGGGGAGGAGCTTTCCCCAGAGGCTTGAATTTCATTCCGGTTAGTGTAATTTAAACCCTTTCAAAATATCCACCATCTTAATCCGGATAAAGAACCTTATTCAAAAATGAAAAACATTCAGGATGAAGAAAGGAAATGATTATGAAGGATTTATTTAGGTTCGATTCAGGAATCGTTGCATTTGCCTTTGCAGTGGCGTTCATGGTCATGGGCACTCAGGTAACCAGCGTTTTTGCTAAAAGTGACTCTGAAGAGCTGAGAGAAATCAAAGATGAGTTTGGTTCTGTATTGAGCCTGAAGGGGGCGGCTCGTAAAGAGATCAATACGATCGCTAATTTATTTGCACCAGGATCCAAGCTTGCCGCCATCGATATCACTAACGCAAGTGGAGAGTACTGCATGTTGGAGAAGGTGACGAAGCACAATATGATTCACTACTCCAGTCACCCTGAAAAAACCCACGAAGATATCGTTTATTACCTCAATCCTAAAACGTTTATCGAGAATGGATTGGACGTAAGCAAGCTCCCAAGACAACCGAAGTCCTTGGGGGAAATGACTCCCCTGCAGTGGTACTACTATGATGGAACCTATGTAGAACCCCATCAGGGAACAAAAATGAACAAAGAGTTCGTAATCATGACAGTTAACGTCAAGTAATGAAACTTAGAGGAAACCCGCTGGTCTTGGTTCTCGATTAACCTCAGCCCACCGGGATCGTCGGGGGGACTCGGGGCATTGCCCCGGGTCCCCTTTTTAT
>CAZVZT010000102.1:0-5231 GCA_964631515.1 uncultured Nitrospinaceae bacterium | reverse complement strand
AGAAGGGCGGGCTCGTCTACTGCGATGGAGCCAACCTGAACGCAATCATGGGTGAAACGAAAATGGGGGATATGGGGATCGACGTCCTACACTTCAACCTACACAAAACTTTTTCCACGCCGCACGGTGGAGGGGGCCCTGGTGCAGGTCCGGTCGGCATCACAAACCAGCTCGAACCTTTTCTTCCCGTTCCAGTCATCGAGCACACTAAGGGTAAATACCAACTCAACACGGACCGACCACAGAGTATCGGAAAAATGAAAGCATTCTTCGGTAACTTCGGCATCCTGCTGCGCGCCTACGCCTATATCCGGTCACTCGGACCCGAAGGAATAAAAAAGGTCGCACAAATGGCCGTACTTAATGCCAACTATATAAAAGCATCACTCACCGATGATTATCACCTGCCCTATTCTGGCCCCAGCCTGCACGAGTGCGTGTTCAACGACAAGCACCAGCTTAAAAACAAAGTGAGCACCATGGACATCGCCAAGATGCTCATCGATTATGGATTTCATCCGCCCACGGTTTACTTCCCGCTTATCGTTAAGGGAGCGTTGATGATCGAACCGACTGAAACCGAGTCGAAAGAAACGATTGACCAGTTTATCGCCGCAATGAAAGAAATCGCTCGACGGGCGAAGGAAGATTCTGAAAGTTTTTATGACGCCCCAAGCCTACCCGTCGTCTCCCGGCCTGACGAAACCGCCGCGGCACGTTATCCAAGGCTACGATGGAAGCCTGCATAGCGTCCCTCCCCTGTCGCGAAGGGTTATCTCTGTCAAAGCAGAAGTGTTTGGACGAGGAACAGGGCCAGGGTGGTAACGAGGACCGCACCGAGAAAATTGAGGGCGAGTCCGGCGCGGGTCATAGCGGGGATCGTCACCCACCCGCTTCCAAACACGATCGCATTCGGTGGAGTCGCCACGGGCAACATGAACGCAAAAGACGCAGATAGGGTTGCAGGCAACATGAGCATGAGGGGGTGAAACTCGGCCGCAACGGCCGCCGCGCCAATCACAGGCAAGATCATCGTTGCGGTCGCGGTATTGGAAGTAAGCTCAGTAAGAAAAGTAATGCCAAGACAAACGAGCAGGACGACCATCCACAGCGGAAACGACGCCAACCCCGCCAGTTGATTGCCAATCCATCCTGTCAACCCGGTCCTAGCAAATCCAGCAGCCAAAGCGAATCCGCCACCAAATAAAAGCAGAATGCCCCAGGGAACTTTCGACTGCACAGTCTTCCAGTCCAGCAGGAAGTATCCCCGCTGGTTGTTCACCGCTGCCTCTTTACGGAACCCAACCGGAGTCAACATCAATAAAATTCCCATCACCATCGCCACAGTGGAGTCGTGAAGCATTTCCGGATTGGAGAAAAGATCGGACCACCCCGGGAGGGTGATCGATCCGAGCACCAGGGGCTTTCTGAAAATCCATAAAAACGCGGTGGTGGCAAACGCACCTGCTATCATTTTCTCTTCCCGGCTAAGCTTTCCGAGTGCCACAAGTTCCTGTCCTATAACATCTGTTTCTCCCTTACCGAACTCGATCTGCTCCAACGGAACCGACGCAATGAATCGGCAGAGATAAATCCACACGATCGGTACGAATATGATGACAACAGGAACCGCCATCATCATCCATCGAACGAAAGAGATTTCGGGAAACTCAGGATAAAGTTCTTTATAGAACCCCGCAAAAACGATATTGGGCGCTGTGCCAATGAGTGTACCGACCCCCCCGATACTCGCTGAGTAGGCCAGACCCAACATGAGGACAAGACCCAGACTCTCGGCAATGCGACGTTCGGTGATCTCATCGTGCTTTCCGTCAAGGGTAGACTGCGCTGCCACTTGGCGCACCACTGCCATGCCTACTGGCAGAAGCATCATGGTCGTGGCGGTATTGGATATCCACATGGAAAGAAATGCCGCCGCTATCATGAATCCGAGCACGATGCGGTGGAGTCCGGTCCCGATTGCTGAAATGATCCATAATGCAAGCCGTTTGTGAAAATTCCATTTTTCCATTGCGAGCGCAATCATGAATCCGCCAAGAAAAAGGAAAACAAAATGGTTGGTATAGTTGGGAGCTACTAGTTTGCTCGGCATGATCCCGAGCAGGGGAAAGAGGACAAGTGGCAATAGCGCCGTCACGGCAATGGCTGTTCCTTCGCCGATCCACCAGCAGGCCATGAGCGCGGCAACGGCGAGCAGGCGTTTTCCGGAAGGGGTCATTCCCTCGGGCAAGGGCATGAGCAGGAGAACAGAGAAAAAGATCAGCCCACCGACTAGCACGAAAACCTGGCGACGAAATGTAACTTCTGAATCGGCCAACGCTTCCTCCGGAGGAGAGAGGGTCATTTCAGGCGCCTCTCGCAATGAGACAACCCTATTCTTTAAATCCTATCAGCCTTCACCACTGGGTACCTTCAGTTCGAAATTAGAATAACAACTCAAACCGAACCTTTCATTCTCGAGGGCGTCAGCAACTAAGAGTCTTGTTAGGCAAAGGAGAGCGGGGATCCCACCCTGTTCTTAATTAAGGGGAGATCAAAGGAGTTTTGACTTCTGCTCCGCGCTGTTTATACGATTAACCAAGTGAAGATTCAAGTGTGAGACCGGGAAAGCTTAACCTTCAAGGATCTTATCGAGCCGGGTGGTAGAAACGATGTGCTTGTCCATTTCCAATTCCTGCGGCGAGTACCCCAGAGCAAGAGCCACCAGTTGTGGCAAGTGAAGGATAGGAACGGAGTAACCTTTCTTGTTCATTTTTTCGATCTCGGGCTGGTACGAGTCGAGGCTGAGGTGACACAGGGGGCACCCTGTAACCACACAGTCAGCACCACTCTCGATCGCATCGATGAGGGCGTTGCCTGCCATGTCATGCGACGCCTCTTTATTCATCATGACGATGGGGAATCCACAACATTTGGTACGACTGTCATAATACACCGGCGTGGCGCCAAGTATTTCAAAGATTTGTTCCAGTCCGGTCGGGTTGTCCGAATCTTCATACAAAGAGAGCTCGGACGGCCGCAGAACGTAACATCCGTAAAATGCCGCTGCCTTGAGCCCGGTCAACGGACGCTTCACTTTTTCGCGCAGAAGGTTTAATCCCTCCTCGGTGGAAAGGATGTTGGCGAAGTGCTTGACCTTGATTTTTCCTCCCGTGTACTGGTGCCCGCCTTCTTCCAGTAGATGATTTATCTTTTTCTTGTATCCCGGGTCGGAATCGATATGACATTCAGTTTTCTTGAGTACCCCCTGACAGGTGGAGCAGATGGTGACCACATCCAATTCCTGCTCTTCAGCGATAGCAAACGTACGGGCGTTAAGCGCGTCAGCGACCAGAGGGGTTTTTTCGGACAGCACTCCGGCCCCGCAACAGGCGGCGCTTTTCATTTCGACGAACTCGATACCGAGTCCTTCGGCCGCCCTGGTCGTCGAGAGCATTAACTCGCGAGTGGCACCCTTCGCGACACATCCGGTAAACAGGGCAAACTTCATTCTTTATCAGCCTCCATGAAAATTCGCTTCACGTCGTCTACATCGTCAATGGACTTGTGCAGGATCGGGGGAATCTTCCCCTTGAACAGCATACGCAATCCAACGGGCAAAAGATCGAACAGCCCCTTGACATTGAAGTATCCCACTGATTCTACTGGCAGGGTATTTTCATTGAGGCGTCCACTTGACTTGATTGATTTGGTAAACGAAATAGCATGACGAGCACCGGTGTTATTGGTGACTCTCTCTTCGAGAGCGACGGTCATAACCTCCTTGATGCGGTCGAAGGGCCGCGTCGGTTTGGGGCACCGTTCCACACATTCAGCGCAGTGAGTGCAGTCCCAAATACCGCCAGGCTTACTCAGTTCCTTGACGCGCTCGTGGGTTTTGCCGTCGCGCGAGTCTTCCACGAAGCGTTGCGCCTTGGCAAGCGCAGCCGGACCCAAAAATTTATCATTCACCTCCAAAACATTGCAGTCCGAATAGCAGGAGCCACACATGATGCAGGTACTGGAATCGTCAATGCGCTTGAACTGCTCTGGCGACTGCAGGCGTTCTTTCTCTGGCGCCCTGGTTTTGGGCTGCAGGTAGGGTTTGATCTTATCAATCTTATCCCAGAACGGTTTGAAATCGACCGCCAGATCCTTGATCGGTTTCATGTTGCCGAGCGGTTCGAGAACAATGGTATCACCGTTCTTGACCAAATGAGATGCCTGACGTTGACAGGCTAGCAAGGCGTGTCCGTTGGCCTTCACTGCACAGGAACCACAAATTGCGCTTCTGCAGGACATGCGATAGGTGAAGCTTCCATCGAGCGTCCATTTGATCTGGTTCATACAATCCAACAGCGTTGCTCCCTGGGGAATATCCAACTGGAACTCCTCGTAGTAGGGCTCGGGCTGTTTTTCCGGATTGTAACGTTTGATTCGAAACGTTGCCATCAGTAGGTTCTTTCTGCCGGTTGATGTTTCGTTATCACAACCGGTTTGTATTTGATTTCCAATTCACCATCCTTAGGATAAATCAGGCTATGCTTGAGAAAATTTTTATCATCGCGTTTCGGATAATCGGTGCGGAAATGCCCCCCTCGGCTTTCCTGCCGGGCTAGGGCAGCGGTAGCGATAATCTCAGCCATGCCCAGCATGTTACCCAACTCAATGATTTCATAAATCTCAGAATTGAACACCTTGCCTTTGTCGGTGATCTTGCCCCTCTTATACCGTTCCCGGAGCTTTTGTATCGTATCAATGCAGACTTTCAGTCGATCTTCATCGCGAAAGACCCCGCAGTTCTCCGTCATCACCGTCTTCATCTCATCACGAATATCGTTGTAGCTTTCGCTACCATTTTGCTGAAAAATATTCTCAAACTGCTCCAGCACCTTGGTTTTTTCATGGCTTTCATTAACCTTGGCATGACCAACGGTGTTTGCATACGCCAAGGCAGATCGGCCTGCTAGTTCGCCAAACACGACTGCATCGAGCAGCGAGTTGGTTCCCAGCCGGTTGGCCCCGTGCACAGAAACACAGGCGCACTCCCCGGCAGCGAAGAATCCATTAACGCGCGTCCCTTGCTCGTCGGTAATGACATGACCGGTCTTATCGGTGGGAATTCCACCCATCGAATAATGCGCGGTGGGCTGGATGGGCAGCGGATCTTTAACGCAATCGACACCGATGAAATCAATTCCCAACTGGCGAATCTGCGGCAGGCGCTCCAT
>CAZVZT010000101.1:0-5269 GCA_964631515.1 uncultured Nitrospinaceae bacterium | reverse complement strand
AGCATTCCGATCACGCAGTTTGCGATGATAGGATATAGCGAACCGGTGCGACTCGTCTCGAATGCGCTGCAGCAGAAACCGCGAGGGAGAATTTTCCCGAAACAGGACAGGGTTTCTTTCTCCGGGCAGGAAGACCTCATCGGTATCTGCGTTGTTACGTGATTTCCCCTTGGCAATGCAGGCAAGATCAACCTTCCCGGTCAGGTCCAGCTCTCGGATCATTTTTTCTACGCTGGACAAGTGGCCGCGTCCACCATCAATTAGAATAAGGTTGGGAAGCACAGTCCCTTCCCGTACCAAGCGGCTGTATCTTCTGCCGACCACCTCGCGAAGCATCGCATAGTCGTCTATGCCCTTGACCTCGGCAATCTTGTACCGACGGTACCTCGACTTTTTTGCCATGGCATTCTTGAACACCACCACCGATCCTACGGCATACTTTCCAGAAATATTGGAAATGTCAAACCCCTCGATCACCTCGGGGAAATGTTTGAGCCCCAGCGTTTCCTTCAGCTCCTCAAGGCTTCTCTGGCCGAGTTCTCCCTTGTTTGTCTCGGTCCTCAGGGCAAAGTTTGCATTTTCCTCTGCCATATGTACGAGATCACGCTTCTTTCCCCGTAAAGGCACTTCAATACGAACCCGGCTCCCCTTTTTTTGCGACAGCCAATCTGAAATCAGTTCCAGATCCTCAACGAGGTACGGCAGAAAAATTTCCTGAGGTAAAATAACTTCCTCGGTGTAGTACTGCTTGAGAAAAGACGACAGGGCTTCATTGTCATTAGAATCACCAATATTTTTTAATTTATAAATTTTTTCTCCTACCATCTTTCCGCCGCGAACGACGAGCACCTGCACCATCGCTTGCTCTTGCTCGCGGCAATAACCAACCACATCCTGATCTTTCATAGACGTAGAAATGATCTTTTGTTTGCTTAAAACGGTCCTTACCGCATGAATTTTGTCCCTGTGGACTCCCGCTTCTTCATAGCGCAACTGCTTTGAAGCTTCATTCATTTTCTTCTGCAGGCTGTCAATCAGCTCATTATTTTTCCCCTTGAGAAATAGAATAACGTCTTGTACCACCTGTCGATATTCCTCTGGTGTCGGATAACCGGCGCAAGGCGCGAGGCAGCGTTTCATTTGATAATTCAGGCAGGGCCGCCGCAGAACGGAACCATCCAGTTGGTCGCGGCTTTGTCGAAGTGGAAAAATCTGATAGATCAGACGAAGGGTTTCGCGAACCTCCTTCACCATTGTGTAAGGCCCAAAATAGGTAGCGCCATCTTTTTTCACGCGACGTACTACCTCCAATCGTGGGAACAGTTCCTGCGTGGTTAGGCGAAGATACGGGTAATGTTTATCGTCTTTGAGGAGAACGTTGTACCGGGGCTGGTGTTTTTTGATAAAGTTACTTTCCAGGATCAGCGCTTCGGCCTCGGTCTTGGTAGTAAGAAATTTGATATCACGGACCTTGTCGACGAATATCCGCACACGTAACGGCAGGTGACGCGAACTCTGGAAATAGGAACGCACCCGGTTGTCTAAAATCTTGGCCTTGCCTATGTATAGAATTTTTCCCCGGGTATCCTTCATGATATAAATACCGGGCAGCTTCGGAATCGTTTTGAGAATTTCGGCAATACGTGCTTTCATACCCAGACAACGGAACCGCTTGGAAACATTCCTATGGTGTTGGCGAATCTTGGAAGAAGTTGTTCCCGTTATTCTACATCAATTTCTCCCACGGAATACACCGAGTAAACCAAGCGGACGCTTCGAAACAACGAATCTGGCAAAAAAACTTTGAACGTTGATCTATGCAGATCGTTCAATATATACTCTCTTCCTGATGACCACGGGCAACAACAATCATCGCGGGTTCTGGACCACCCGATTCGGTTTCATCCTTGCCGCGTCAGGCTCTGCGGTCGGACTCGGCAACATCTGGAAGTTTCCATACATCGTGGGGCAAAACGGCGGCGGCGCGTTCGTTCTGATTTATCTTGTCTGCGCGTTTCTGGTGGGACTCCCCATCATGCTCGCCGAATTTACCATCGGTCGAAAAACCAACCTCAATCCTGTCGGCGCATTCCAGTCATTGAAACCCAAAACACCTTGGGTCGGGATCGGCTATATGGGGATGCTGGGCGGATTCCTCATCCTTTCCTTTTACGGCGTGGTGGGCGGCTGGACATTTGCCTATGTCGTCAAATCGATCACCCATACGGTAGGTCACTTCACCTCGCCCAAAGAAGCAAGCGAGTTCTTCGGTTCCTTTATCGCTAATACCGGGGAGGTCATTTTTTATCACTTCCTGTTCATGGGCGTGTGCGTCGCCATCGTGTTACGCGGCATACACGGCGGCATCGAGAAAGCCTGCGATATCCTGATGCCCACGCTGGTCATCATCCTTTTCATTCTCATGATCCGGGCGCTCACCCTTCCCGGCGCGATGGAAGGTGTGATGTTTTATCTGAAGCCTGACTTTAGCAAGATCGGGGCGCAAACCATTCTCATTGCACTTGGGCAGGCATTCTTTTCGCTAAGCCTTGGTATGGGCTGTATGCTCACCTACGGCAGTTATCTTTCTGAAAAGGAGAACCTGACCTCTTGCGCCGTTTACGTCGTCCTGCTTGATACCTTGATCGCGCTTCTAATGGGCATGGTTATCTTTCCCGCCGTGTTCGCGATGGGGCTCGAACCCGCCGAGGGCCCTAGCCTTGTATTCAGCGTGCTCCCCGCAGTATTTGCTGACATGGCATTCGGCACGGTGGTGTCTATTATCTTTTTCACTCTGCTTGCTATCGCAGCGGTAACGTCGGGGATATCACTGTTGGAAGTGGTGGTCGCCTATTTCATCGACCAGCGCGGATGGAACCGTAAAAAAGCCGTGCTCTTCACTTCGGGAGTCATCTTCGTATTCGGCGTTCCTTCGGGTCTATCCTTCGGGGTACTTGCGGACGCTAAACTGTTCGGCATGACCTTTTTCGATCATGTAGACAACATCGCATCGAATTATCTGTTGCCGCTTGGTGGGATGTTAACGGCGGTCTTCATTGGCTGGATCTGGGGAACCAAACGCGCTGAAGAAGAGATCGAGAAACACGAAACCACGTTCCACTGGGCGCATGTGTGGGGATTCCTCATCCGTTACATCACGCCCGTCGCTGTCCTCTTTATTTTCCTCGCCAGGTTCTTAAAATAAGCAACGGGATAAAAAAATTAATGGGAGGGCCGGGGACTCACGCGGGTGAAATTTTCTGTCCCTTGCCAATCAAACTGCATTCAGGGATGGTGACTTCTTTTCCATGGCAGGGTTCAATGCAGCCAATCATATGGGTGTCGATACCATGCTCTTTGCAAATCTTGGACACAGCCTGAACTTCTCTCGTGCCCTCAACGATGACGCAGAATCCGATCCCCATGTTGAACACTTCATACATCTCGGCGTCGGATACCTCACCCAAATCCTGAATGAGTTTAAATACTTCGGGAACCGGCGGTAAAGGATCGATCACGAACCGAATATTATCGTTCTCGACACGGTTAAGGTTGGAGAATCCACCACTGGTGATATGCACCATCGCCTTGAGATCAATGCCGGCATCCAGCATCTCCATGACGGGTTTAACATAAATGCGGGTGGGTTCGAGTAGTTCCTCGCCACGAGTGCGGCCCAGTCGTTCTTCGTATTTGTGGACGTTTTTTTTCTGCTCCCCCAGCGTTTCTCCGAGCAGAAGGCGCCGGGCCAAAGTGAGTCCGTTGGAATGCACGCCACTTGCGGCAAGTCCGACAATCAGGTTGCCGGGCTGGATACCTTTACCCGTATTGACGCGGTCGAGTGAGACATGCCCGATACACGCGCCAATTAAGTCGACACCATTGATGATTTCACGAATCTGTGAAATCTCACCACCGGAGATACTGATCTCCCCCTGCCGAGCTCCTTCGGCCAAACCTTTACCGATTTCCGTGAAGATGCGCTCGTCGGTGAACGAACACCCAATATAGTCAACCATGCTCACAGGTCGCGCGCCGACACAAATCAGATCATTGACATTCATGGCCACGCAGTCGATACCAATGGTGTCATAACGGTCCATAAGCTCGGCTACTATAATCTTAGTTCCTACACCATCGGTGCCGAAGGCAATGCCTTGTCCGTTCCCAATATCGATGACGTTAGCGAAATAACCAATATCGGCGGCAAGCGGATAACGTTCGCTGAACTTCCGCGTGGGTAGAACGTGCTCAAGGAGTCCGGAAAGAGCGCCCTCCGCACCACGGCTGGAAACACCGCTTTGCTCGTATTGGGAGGGAGTATTGGGTTTTGGACCGGGCATGACCCATCCTTTCGGAAATATCTAGACTTTATGTTCGAAGCCAATATACCACTAAAGTCTTTTAACTTCAGTGACCACCACCAAAAAATAGCGATGTATTTATATAGGTTCAATTAAGGCAAAAACAAGTTCCTTTAATAGGCTCAGGCTAATGTCCAAAACGCAGGGTTACGGAACCATACCCATGAGGCTAGTATTTTATACCTTGGTTCAATGAAGTAAGTTCGGTCGCAGGTAAATGATGACCAAAAGAATAGCCAGAGTCACAATCCATATCAGGATATAGGTAGTCATTGACTGGCGTGCTTTTTCTTTTTCGAGCCAGGTACGGGGCTTGATGCCCTGCATGAGGAAGGCAAGCTTAGCCGCCAAGTTAACGGCTACCAAGTTTACGGCAAGCAAGAGTCCCGCTCCGTAGGCCAACTGGAAATGACCGGCCCCCAGCATCATTCCCAAGGTCGCCGCGGGAGGCAAAAGTGCCACGGCCACCATCACCCCGACGAGTACGCTGGGAAGCCCTGTCGTCATCGACAGCACGGCCGCGGCGCCTGACGCCATGGCAAGGGCGACCGAATCCATACCAACATGAGTGCGTGCCAGAAGTTCCGGGCTTTCCAGGTTGAGTGGCAGTGAGAGGCCAATGAAAACAGAAAGAACCAGTGCGAGAGCCATGCCAGCCACCATGGTCTTAAACGCCTGCCACATGAGGTCCGTATCGCCCAGGGCTGTCCCCAGCGCTAGGGCGAGGTTGGGTCCAAGCAGGGGGGCGATGACCATCGCCCCAATGACCACGGCAACATTGTTTTCAAGAAGCCCGATTGCCACGACCACGGTGGACAAAATGACAAGCAACAAATAATTGCGGTTGAGACGCGTGTTTTTTTCAATGCTGTTATACAACTCCTCGCGAGTTGTCTCGGTGGTCG
>CAZVZT010000100.1:3697-5297 GCA_964631515.1 uncultured Nitrospinaceae bacterium | reverse complement strand
GATATAAGGTCGCGCGCTGATCTCTTTTTAAACAATATAAACAACAAGTTACGATATAACTCATCCGTGAGTTTGAGCTCTTTTTTGGCAATATGAATTTTGGCCAAGTCTGTGCGTGTCGGCATAGCTGGTACCTTAGTGAAAATTTAATCCCTCGGCGGAATTTTCTCAACAGGGCAACGGCTATACGATCAAGAGCCACGCGGAAACTACAAAACGACAGAAAACCTGATCAGGATTTACGGCGGGGAGAGTTTCGTGAGGGGCGAGTTTCAGAACGGTAATCGCCACCTTCCATCTTTATAAAATCGCACATCTCTGTGAGACGCGAAAAAATCCGATCGCCCACCTTCTCCTGCAAACTTTGTTTCTGGAAATGTGCTGTTTTACTACCTGTTACAGCGGGCGATGTTGCTTGGTCAGTGTAGTTTGTCGTGAACAAGGTCATTTTATCGGCGGCGTTGTACCGGGAAGAGATGAATTGATCGAGAATAGTCTGCTCCCATTCGTTGTTCCTGCCTTTGGCGAGTTCGTCGATAACAAGCAGGCGGGATTTTAGGTAGGGCTCGATCAGCGATCTTTCTGACTGATCCTCGGAGTAACCGTGCCGGACCTCAGACAATAAATGAAAAAAGTCCACAAACTTGCTATCGATCCCTTCTTCCAAGATGAGTTGTTTGAGAATGGAAACAACTAGGTGAGTTTTCCCCTGTCCCGGACCCCCCATGAAAAGTAGTCCCCGATGTGGCTCTTTGGGTGCCTCCTTGACATCTTTGACAAAATCCAGCGCCCTCGACAAGGCTATTTTATTTTGTGAACCTATCGGATTATAATTTTCGAAGCTACTGGGAGAGAACTTTCCAGGAATACCGGCATCATTGAGCAGGTGAAGACGTTTCCCGAGACTGGCACAGGAACCACAATCGGAAAGAAAAGCGATTCCTTGATCGTTTTGTCGAAATATCCGACCCTCACCAGCACACTCCTCACAATGAAAGCACTCGCAAAACTCCGCCCGCAATTTTCCCTCATGCGCGGAATAAACGTATTTCTTGTCCCTGCACCGGGAACAGGTTTTCGGTTGGGCTTTGGGACGGGTCATAACTGTGGGTAATCGCTGGTTATTGCTTACGTGTTTCTATCTGGATTTCCTCTTCCACAACCGCCTGAAGATGCGTGAGCGAAATTCTTCGCCGCCCCTGACTCTGCTGTTCAAGCCGGGAAAATCCCACCTCGATCGCACGGCAAACCCATTCCACAGGAACACCCCGCTCCTCCCATTGCCCAATCAACTGGTAATCGCTCGCTGAAAGCGCTAGCCCGGAGTCTTTGAGGGAAAGAAAAAACTGCTCGACGGTGGTGAAATAATTTAAATTTTCCCGGTTGATAAGACTCACGGCTCGCTGGTATTGGTCGTACCTTTCTTAAGACCGAAAGTTCGCATCTGGGCAAAATTACTGGAACTGTTCGGGTTGAAACCTGACCAGAGGTAAATTTAGACCGCCTTGGCCATTGTGGGCAGTTCTGCGTGAGCGCCACCACGTAGGGAAACGAGGGAAAGAACCATCGCGGTTTCGTCACAGTTTTGTTGGTGCAGACA
>CAZVZT010000100.1:0-3597 GCA_964631515.1 uncultured Nitrospinaceae bacterium | reverse complement strand
TTTTTCTCATAAACCCAGAAATCAGCAATATTTTCTCGGATGTTATCCAGCGAGCGGAACAGAACCTTACCGTCTTCGGCAAAGATACGGATTAAATTCTGAATAGATTCTGCGTCCGTGTATTTGGCGTCTCGAATCATAGCTTCCAAAAACTTATTTTTTCTCAATACGCTACTAGAAATATATTCCGCTAGGGGGATGTACACCACAAAATCAGATGAAATTGCCTGATTACACTTCGAGTGGGGTTCCGTAGGGTGGGCACAGTATCCGCAAGAAACGGAAATTAGTCAATGCTGATTTAAAACCTCAAGCGGAGGCTCTTTGTTCTTCGGCAGCAGCCGGTCGCTCAAGTTGTAGTCGGTCAATAAGAAGAATATTGTCGATGGTGATGGCCAGCCGTTCTGCCATACGCTCCAGATAATCGGTGCGAAGCCCATCGTAAAAGTGGCGTGGTTTTGAAGCCCCCAATGCAATGGCACCGCAGATAGAACCCCGATTGATGATCGGAATAAGACATTCAGACCGGACATCCTTTGAGTCTTGAGTTTTTCCAAACACGTCTGAATTGTTTTCAACTTCAGCCGTAAGCACCGGCTTCAATGTGCCATCAAACCATCGATCAATGGTGGCCTGATCGATAAACTTCATCGATCCTTTGAGTTTATCGGAAAACCTTTCTTCCAGCTTGTGCTCCATGTAGTGATCGGCATCGTCTACCAGGAACAATAGAACATGAGGTATTTGGAATCGCTGAATCACTGCTTCGCGTAACTGTTTCACCATTTGATCCAGTTGCGTACTTTTCAGAACTAAGCGTTCAATCTCGAAAAGATGCTCATGAATCTGCTCGTTGGCACGGGTTACCTCGATGAACCATTCCAGTTTATTTTTCAGGTCTTCCTTATCATTGTGCATCCGTTTAATAAGCCGCCCGGCCATACTCAGAGTATTGGATTTACGAATGGGCAAGTCTTTCTCATCAATAGATTTAATTTTCCCAAGCAGTTCGGGGTATTCGTTGAAAAATTCGGGGTGTTCAACCAGATAAATGGCAATCTCGTCTTTATTCATTCGTTGGATCCTGTTTTTTAGGGTGAATTGGGGCGAATCTTCAAACGAGCCCAAGTCTCGATCTTCGGGCGGAACAGCTCCCACACGAATACCATAGCATAAGAATTACAAAAATAAAATCAAATACTTAAGTGGAAATATGGTTTTGGGCTGGCTGGATACGAAGACAAAACTGGTGATCAGGACCCGGATCTTGTCTTCGCGGGAAGCGATGGATCTTCACTAGGCGGGATCGGGGAACCCTTGTGACCACAAGCCGACAGGAAGAGAACAGATAACAAGATAATCAGTAGAACAGAGGTGGCTTTTTTCATCGTTATTTTCGCTTCCGGACGCGAAGTATCGGTGACCGGGTTTTCAATTTTTTCTCAAGCCGACGGATCTGTGCCAGCACCTGTTTTTTAGCGGTGCCACCATGAACGTTTTTGCGTTGTACAGAATTTTCAAGAATGATGTGGTCAAATACATCAGTATCGAACCGGGAAGAAATCTTTTTGAGTTCCTGGAGCGTAATATCCTGTAGCCCCTTTCCTTTTTTAATACAGTAGGCAACTGTCCGGCCAGTGATCTCGTGCGCCTCGCGGAACGGTACTCCCTGTACAGCCAGATAGTCGGCCATATCGGTTGCCGTAATAAATCCGGAGATGTCCAATCGGCTGGGGGGAAGTTTCTTGAACCGAGCCGTTTTCATCATCCCGTTGAAAACCGCCAGCGACAGTTTAACGGTGTCCACGGTGTCGAAAAGAGGTTCCTTGTCTTCCTGTAAGTCCTTGTTGTAGGCCAGTGGCAAGGATTTCATCAGGGTCAGGAGCGAAACGAGATTACCGTAAACGCGCCCTGACTTACCACGAATGAGTTCGGCAGCATCCGGGTTCTTCTTCTGCGGCATGATGCTGCTACCTGTGGTGTAGGCATCGGACAGTTCCAGCCAGTCAAACTCACTGGAAGACCATAGGACCACTTCTTCGCAAAACCGGCTCAGGTGCATCATGAGAATCGCAGCGGCAGCGCAGAACTCGGCGGCGAAATCGCGGTCGCTCACCGAGTCAATACTGTTATGCGACACCTCGGGAAAACCTAGGAGTTTGGCGGTGTATTTTCGGTCGATGGGAAATCCCGTTCCCGCCAGTGCGGCAGAACCCAGCGGCATGACATTGATCCGCTTCCAGGCATCTTCCATCCGCTCCCGGTCACGAAGCAACATTTCAAGATGCGCAAGCAGGTGATGCGCAAGCAGAATTGGTTGCGCCTGTTGCAGGTGAGTGTAACCCGGAACAATATGGTCGATGTTTTTCCGCGCAAGTTGCAGCAGGGTTTTTGTCAGTTGGGTGAGGCTCTGAACGATTTGCCCGGTCTCTTCCCGAAGGTAGAGGCGGACGTCGAGGCACACCTGGTCATTTCGGCTCCGTGCGGTGTGTAGCTTCCCGCCTACGGGACCAACGAGCTGGATCATGCGGCTTTCGACATTCATATGAATATCTTCCAGCCGATCGTCGCATTCAAATTTCCCGCTCTCGAATTCTTTTAGAACACGCTGGAGCCCGGCAACTATTTTTTTCGCGTCGGTTTGGGAAATGATTTTGCATTTAGCGAGCATCCGGCAATGGGCGATGCTTCCCTCGATATCATAGACATAGAGCCGCCGGTCAAATGAAATAGATGCAGAAAACCGCTCCATCAGCGTGTTGGTAGATTGCTTAAACCTGCCACCCCAGGGCTTTTTCATGAAACACAACCTCCTTCTATTTTTCTTTCTTCCTCGGACGCCCAGAAATCACAAGAGTGATCTCACCTTTCAGTTTTCGCTCGCCTGCTATGGAGGCAAGGTCCTGCAGGGTACCCCGGATCACTTCCTCGTAAACTTTGGTCAACTCACGTGCCAGAGCCGCCGGACGGTTGCCCAGTGTTTTGCTCAACTCAATCAGGGTTTTCTCAATCCGATGTGGTGATTCGAAAAGAACGATCGTTCGTTTCTCCTCAGCCAGCTCTTCGATCAGCCGTTTGCGCCCTTTTTTACGCGGTAGAAATCCTTCAAATACAAACCGGTCAACTGGCAAACCCGAAACCGTTAGCGCACCCAAAAGTGCCGAGGGTCCAGGAGTAGAAATAACAGTTATCTTTGCATCCAGGGCCGCTCGAACCAGATGGTACAACGGGTCGGATATCCCGGGCGTACCCGCATCGGACACCAAGGCAAGGTCTTCGCCTTGCAGGAGACGGGTGATGAACTGCTTACCCTTCTTTGCCTGATTGTAACTATTGTAGCTGGAGAGTGGGGTTTGAATGCTGTAGTGCTTCAAAAGAATCCGCGTACGACGGGTGTCCTCCGCTGCGATAAGCCCGACCCGATTTAAAGTTTCGAGCGAACGCCGGGTGATATCTCCAAGATTACCGATAGGCGTGCTGACAATATAAAGCGTCCCGCTTTGGCCCCCTTCTCTCTGTTCGTTATGCATATCAACGATCCATTGTAACCATGAACCCAAAAATCTCAATAACTATTTTAATTTCAATGGACTGGAG
>CAZVZT010000099.1:3230-5369 GCA_964631515.1 uncultured Nitrospinaceae bacterium | reverse complement strand
GTAGGGTCGAAGCCCTGGCGTTCCAGTTTTTCTTTTTCCTTACGTAGGTTATATAGCAATTTTCGGCGAGTATTGGTGGTGCCCACGCGCACCAGTCGCCAGTTGTCGAGCATATATTTCAGAATGTAGGACCGGATCCACCACGTTGCATAGGAGGATAGTCGAACGCCACGAAAGGGATCGAAGTTTTTTACTGCTTTCATGAGCCCAACGTTTCCTTCCTGGATGAGATCCATCATATTCTGCCATTGCCTGCGGAAGCCCATAGCAATGCGTACGACGAGCATGAGATGGGAGGTGGTAAGGTGGTAGGCGGCTGTGGTGTCGCCCGTTTCTTGAAACCGAACCGCGAACTCGTGCTCCTCTTCCTCCGAAAGTCCTTCGTAGCGCCGAATCTCGTTAAGGTAGGCTGTAAGCGGATCGACCCGAGCGATAGAAGTATCTGGTGCCAATGCTGGGATCACGGAGGAATGATCGTCTTCGTCCGTTCTTACCGGATCGAGCGCTTCGATCTCGTCTGGGTCGATAATTTCTGTTTCGATTTCCTCGGTATCGTTTGGTTTTAAATTGTCATTCACCGGTGAAGATATCCTGTCGGGTTAAAGATCGACGGCGTTGCTTTTTTGAGTTTAAACGCGGTAGAATCGAAATACTAAAATGGTCAGACTAATTATCGTACTGGCGCTTGTCGCCGGATTTATTGTGTTATACCGGTCATTATTCGGTTCTCCGCGTCTGCACGATCCATCGGATGCGGCCGAGATGGTTCAAGATCCGAACTGCGGAGTATACGTTCCTAAATCGCAGACCGTAACCCGGTCTGTACGTGGCAAGGGCCACTGTTTCTGCAGTGAGCGGTGCGCCAATGAGTACTCTGCCAAGTATAGCTAAAGCACGTTCTATTATATCAATGATAATGTCTAACAGGAAGCCTGTTACGGTTCTTACTTAATCTTTCATTTTCGAGGGGGTAGTATGATTCAGCGAGTAATAATTTCAGCAACTCTAGCAATATTTCTGGTTACGCCCCCGATTGGTATTACGGCGTTCGCTTCCGAATGCAAACCGGTAGAAAAGAAAAAGGTGAAGGTGGAGGGGTTCATCTCTAAGAAATTTAAGAAGGACCGGAAAAAGATTTTCAAAGAGTTTACAGAGATAGGTCATACTCGCTCGGTACTCCGTGTGTTCCCTATGGGGAAGGCCTCGGACGTGGTGGGAGTGGGGCGTTGCGTGCCGGCCTACATTGCCCGGCACGTTCTCGTAAAAGCGATTGAGTATACCGGTGGCGTGGGTAATTTGGTAGTTCAGGGTTTTTTGCCCGAGCACTGGATCGGGATCGGTACCACCATGTTCGACGAACCCTCCCAGCAGAAGGTGAACGCAGAGCAGTTACAGCAACTGCTTAATCCGGATCTAGGCGATAAGGAATTTCACGCGCTTTACCGGAAGTTTTCGGTGCAGGATGAACTGGTCCCCTTTTTTGGACTTAAAGTGCCCAACGCGAAGATTCCCGGTGCCAGCACTACCTTGCAAAAAAATAAAAAAGAATAAACGGTAACGGGGGCAGACAGGTATACTTGGCTCAGTAGTTCTCGATGAGGCCTTTTTGGGGCGTGTCGGCGCTATGCTAGCAAAGGCGGGTTTCGCTTTTTGTTTCTCCGGCGAGGGGTGCTGGGAAATATAATACAAAGCCATTTTTGGTGATATGACCTACCGCAGGTTATTGACAACCGTTGTATGGGTTTTTACGGGTATTTTGTTTTGTGGGGCGGGGGCTGTGGAGTGCCCATCTGTTGAGAGTAAGCCCGTAAAAATTGAAGCCTGGATGTCCAAGCGGTATGGAAAAGACCTGAAACAACTCCGTAAAGAATTTGCCGCGATGGGGAACACGCGCGTTACCCTGTGGGTCTATCCAGCGGAGAACCCTTCAAAGACCGTTGCGATCGGGCGTTGTGTTCCCGCCTATATTGCCCGCCATACACTGCGCAAGGCCCAAGAATATTCTGGTGGTGTCAACGCGTTGGTGCATCAGGGGTTTGTTTCCTCTCACTGGGTCGGCGTTAGCACCTCTTTATTCGCTGAGACCTCTCTCTCACCCATTACCGGACAACAACTCACCCACCTCATGGACGACTCGCT
>CAZVZT010000099.1:0-3130 GCA_964631515.1 uncultured Nitrospinaceae bacterium | reverse complement strand
CCTCTCTCTCACCCATTACCGGACAACAACTCACCCACCTCATGGACGACTCGCTCGATACGAGTGAGTTCCAGTTACTCTACCGGAAGTTCACAATACAGAAGAAGAAGGTGAAGGCTTTTGGCCTGATGCTGGACAATCCGCAACTGCTGAAAGAGTTCAACAAAAAGTATTATCCGGTAAGAGAATAAAACCAGTTCAAAGTTAGATGAGATTCCTCGACTTCTTCGGTTGCTACCTTTCGGCTAGAGGTCCCAAGAAGGCCCAACGGCCTAATAGGAACTGAGATAGATTATTGGAATCCAATTTTTGTTTTAATCTCTTCGTACAAGGCGTACGGCGTGGGAGATACTTTTGTCGTTTTTTTCGTACCAGTAGGGGAATCCGTTGCCGTAAAAGACGATTTGTGCTTCCCGGCCACGTATGTCGCTTGTCCATGTAGTATTACCTGCCCCTGGAGGGAAGATTGAATCTAGGTGAATGTCGGCTCCCTGAAAATCCTTATTCAGTTTATCTTTATCGAAAAGAGTAAGTCCCTCCTGAACAGATGGGATCCGCCAGTCGTCGTATCCGCCAACATTTTTTTTGTTCGTCTCATTGGAGTATTTTTCGGCTTCCTCCCAGGAGACTTCCTTGTCGAGATCAAGCCACGAGTCATTGGCCATCCACGTGAGGCTGGTTTTAGAGTCGTAAACTGTTCCGTCATCACTCTTCAGAAACCGTGACTTATCCTTTTCCATATTTAAAGAACCTTCATTTGTCGAGTGGTTATTTATTCTTTAAGAGTAACAAAATTTGTCAAAGGCTGTAAAGATCGTGCCGCCGGTCTTCGAATAAATCATTTTTACTGTTGATGGACTTATCCCGTGCTTTGTTGATATCGATCTCCACGACCCGCACTTCTTCGTCATTCTTGGAAGCCCGGTAAAGTACGTTTCCATCAGGGTCGACCACTTGGCTTTGTCCGATGAAGTGGAGCGGATGTCCGTGTACACGTTCTTCTACTCCAGTTCGGTCGGCGGTGATGGCAAAAACGCGGTTTTCGAGGCAGCGAGTTATCATAGCCTGGGGGCAGTGTGGCAGAACCAAGTTGGAAGGGTGCGCGATGAGGTCGGCTCCGGCCAGCGCTAGGGTGCGGGCTGTTTCTGGGAAACGCCAGTCGAAGCAAATCATGACGCCGATGCGGGCCGGCCCGATTTCAAAAACATTGAGGGGCAGGTCGCCCGGATCGAAGCAGTTTTTTTCTGTATCGAAAAGGTGGGTTTTGCGGTATTTGCCGAGATAACCACCGGGACCAATGATGACGGCAGAATTATATGTTTTTTCCCCGTCGCGTTCTGCAATGCCGGCTACGATTGCGGTCTGATGCTGTTTTGCGGCGCGGGTAAGGGATTGGGTGGTAGGTCCGTCCGGGATTGGTTCACCTAGGGTGAGTGTTTCCTTGCGGTTAAGAAAAAGGTATCCGGTGCTGAACAACTCCGGTAGGACCATAAGGTCAGCGCGTTCACGGGTGAGCAGAGCCTCTACTCGAGCGAGGTTCGACCCGATGTCTGCGAAGACGGGGTTAGTCTGTATAAAACCGACCCGCATAGGGAAAATAGTTCTTCCGTAGGGTGCTGCCTATTGAAGCTAGGGACAGCAAGTTTTTAGAAATCGTATTATTTCAATTGGGATAATTTGTTTCGCATCAGATGGTCGACCAGTGTTAGGGCCACCATTGCCTCGGCGATGGGCACAGCGCGGGGTGAAACGCAAGGGTCATGACGTCCCTCGACCCGTATCTTCGCTTGTTTTCCGCCTACTGTTACCGTGTCCTGCTCCTTGTTGATGGAGGACGTGGGTTTAACGACCATGCGCACCACGATGTCAGATCCGTTAGAGATGCCCCCGTGGATACCGCCTGCGTTGTTCGTTTTAGAGGCGATTTTTTTTCCTTTGATGGTATAGGGGTCGTTGCATTCGGAGCCGTACATTTCGGCCGCGGCGAATCCGATTCCAACCTCGATGCCTTTAACCGCAGGAATACTCATGAGTGCCTTGGCGAGGTCAGCGTCCAGTCGGTCGAAGACGGGTTCACCGAGCCCGGCGGGTACGCCTTGGGCGACGACTTCGACTACACCACCGACGGAGTCACCTTTTTTCCGTGCCTGTATGATGTGATCGACCATCTTCTGGGCTATTTTTTTATCGGGGCACCGCACGATATTTTTTTCGATTTGCTTGTAGTCTATACTTTCGGCGATGTGTGGTCCGATCTGTTTTGAGTAGCCAATAATCTTTATCCGTTGACGGGCGAGGAGTTTTCTGGCAATGGCTCCGGCGGCGACGCGGCCCACCGATTCCCGGACGCTGGAGCGCCCACCTCCCCGGTAGTCACGGAATCCGTATTTCATCAGGTAGGTGTAATCAGCATGGCCCGGGCGAAACAGGTGTTTGATCTCCTCATATTTCGAGGAGTCGATATCCTGGTTTTCTACCCACAGGGCGATGGGCGTGCCGGTGGTTTTCCCCTTGAAGATCCCGGATAGAATACGTACGTGGTCCGATTCCTTCCGCGACGTGGTGACCTTGCTTTGACCGGTCTTTCTGCGGTCGAGTTCCTTCTGAATTTCAGCTTCCTTGAGCGAGAGCCCCGCAGGACAGCCGTCAACGACCACGCCGATTCCTTCGCCGTGCGATTCCCCCCAGGTCGATATTCTAAAAAGTTCTCCGAACGAATTTCCTGACATCGAGATTCTGATTCCTGTTAATTAAATCCAGATAGGATTTGGGAATACCATATGTGTGGGTTGAATGGACTTCGCCAGATAGATATCTGAGTACCAACCGCGGATTTCATTCTGCTTAAATAGAAACTAACGTACAGCATTCTGATGACACCAGTAGCCGAAAATTTTTTAAAGGTGCGCCAGAATGAAAATGAGATGCGGGAAGAAAGGGTTGGGTAGATGACCCCAGCCAATATCGGGATCGGGTGAAACTAGGGAAGCCCTTTCGAGGACGTCACCTAATCGCTAGGCGATCAAATGAACCTATTTTTTCAACTACTTAATGGCGTCGAGTAATCAGGACTAGGGGGATTACGTTTAAGAAAACTACTCATCCTTGTCCACCAGTTCCCGCAATTCTT
>CAZVZT010000098.1:3999-5372 GCA_964631515.1 uncultured Nitrospinaceae bacterium | reverse complement strand
TTTTGATAAAACGTTGTATCGTTGAGTAAAGACCTAAATCCAGCCTAATATTAACTCTCCACCGACTCAAAACCACTCACATGAACATTGAAGAATTAAAATCTAAGACTATTTCTGAACTTACCAGCATTGCCAAAGAGCTTAAAATTCAGGGCCACAGCGGGTTACGCAAGCAGGATTTGATCTTTAAAATTCTAGAAGCCAAAACCGAAAAAGATGGTCTGATGTTTGGGCAGGGGGTACTAGAAATCCTGCCCGATGGATTCGGTTTTCTCCGCGCTCCGACATATAACTACCTTCCAGGCCCTGATGATATATACGTTTCGCCATCGCAGATTCGAAAATTTGATATGCGTACGGGAGACACGATTTCCGGGCAGATTCGCCCCCCAAAAGAAAGTGAGCGGTATTTTGCTCTCCTTAAGGTTGAGGCTATCAACTTTGAGAATCCGAGTAAGACTAAAGAGAAGATTTTGTTTGATAACCTGACCCCGCTGTACCCGGAAGAACGGATACGCTTGGAAACGCCAACCGGCACCGATTACAGTGCCCGTATCATGGACTTGATGACGCCGATCGGTAAGGGCCAGCGTGGGCTGATCGTTGCCCCGCCGCGAACCGGCAAGACCATGCTACTGCAGTCGATCGCGAATAGTATCAGCACCAACTTTCCGGAGGTTGTTCTCATCGTCCTGCTGATTGATGAGAGGCCGGAAGAGGTGACCGACATGATACGTTCAGTGCGAGGTGAGGTCATCAGTTCGACCTTCGACGAGCCGGCGCAACGGCACGTTCAAGTTGCCGAAATGGTGAGCGAGAAGGCCAAGCGTTTGGTCGAGCACAATCGGGACGTAGTGATCCTACTGGACAGCATCACGCGCTTGGCACGGGCATACAACTCCATTGTGCCGCCTAGTGGTAAGGTGCTTTCAGGCGGTGTCGATTCTAACGCTCTCCAGCGGCCCAAGCGTTTTTTCGGTGCGGCACGCAACTTGGAGGAAGGTGGTAGCCTCACCATCATCGCCACCGCGCTCATCGATACCGGCAGCCGGATGGATGATGTCATTTTTGAAGAATTTAAGGGCACCGGCAATATGGAGATTGTTCTCGACCGGAAATTGGCGGATAAACGGACCTTCCCGTCCATCGACATTAATCGGTCGGGCACTCGGAAAGAAGAGCTCCTCATGCCTCCGGAAGATCTCCAGCGGGTCTGGCTGCTAAGAAAAGTTTTGCTCCCCATGGGTATCCATGATACGATGGACCTCCTCCTGGCAAAAATGAAGGAAACCAAGACCAACGCCGATTTCTTGTCGACCATGAACTCGTAGCACGGGGAAGCTTATGAAAGCAGATATTCATCCAAAGTATTT
>CAZVZT010000098.1:0-3899 GCA_964631515.1 uncultured Nitrospinaceae bacterium | reverse complement strand
TCATCGCTCAGCAGTCTGAGTTCCAGCAGTATGCCCGTGAGCAGTCCGATCTGACCCCCATTGTCAGTGAGTTCCGTGAGCTCAAAAAACTGCAGAATGAACTAGAGGGAAATGAGAAGATCCTGAAGGAGGAAACCGACGAGGAAATATTGGCTTTGGCACGCGATGAACTGGCCGGACTAATGGACCAAGTGAAGGCGTCGGAACAACGGCTCAAAGTAATGCTTTTGCCCAAGGACCCTCGCGACGAACGCAGTGTCATTATGGAAATCCGTGCTGGGACAGGCGGAGAGGAAGCCTCGTTGTTTGCTGCTGACTTATTCCGCATGTACACGCGTTATGCTGAGGCCAGAAAATGGAAAACAGAAATCCTGAGCCAGAGCGATACCGGAAAAGGCGGATTCAAGGAGGTGATCCTTAACATTCAGGGGAAAGCGGTTTACAGTAAACTAAAGTTTGAAAGTGGGGCGCACCGGGTGCAACGGGTGCCCGATACAGAAAGCCAGGGACGGATACACACCTCTGCGGTGACCGTCGCTATCCTGCCACAGGTGGACGATATAGATATAAAGATCAATCCGGCCGAGCTTAAGGTCGATGTTTTTCGCTCTTCGGGTCCGGGCGGACAAAGCGTGAATACCACCGACTCGGCAGTGCGTCTCACTCATGTCCCCACCGGGCTGATCGTTACCTGTCAAGATGAGAAGTCCCAGCACAAGAACAAGGACAAGGCCATGAAGGTGCTCCGCGCTCGACTCTACGATCAGGAACAGCGCAAACAACAGGACGAACTGGCCCGCGAAAGAAAACAACAGGTCGGATCTGGTGACCGCAGCGAGCGCATACGGACCTATAATTTTCCACAGGAACGCGTGACCGATCACCGTATCGGACTCACCCTGCACAAGCTCAGCCAAACCATGGAAGGGAGCCTTGATGAAATCATCGATGCCCTCAACATTTACTATCAGTCTGAAGCCCTCAAACAAAGCCACTCGGCATGAGCTTAATAATGGTAGGTTAATCATGTCTTCGCATGAATCTGAAACACCTGCACACTTTTAGCCTATCGCTCCTGTGGTTTTCAGTATGAAAACATTTCTCGATTGGTCGACAGATCGCCTGGGCCGTTCCGGAATTAGATTGCCTCGGCTAGAGGCCGAGGTACTTCTTGCGGGAACCTTGTCCCTGAGTCGGGAAGAAATCTACCGCGCTCCAGAACGGATGCTCAGTGAAGGGGAACGGTCAATTTTGCAAACCTGCGTGGAGCGCCGCCTCCACCGGGAACCAATGGCCTATATCCTTGGTCACCGCGAATTCTGGTCGCTTGACTTCAAAGTAGCCCCCAGCGTTCTCATCCCCCGGCCAGAAACAGAAACCCTTGTAGAAAGCCTGCTTGCTATGTATGCGGCAACTTCTGTAAACGGGCCGGTACGTATACTGGATATCGGGACTGGATCGGGTATCATTGCTGTTGTGACGGCACGGGAAATTCACGAAAGCCGGGTAACGGCAACTGATTTTTCATCGGAAGCGCTTGCCGTCGCCAGAGAAAACGCATCGACACACGGTGTATTTGATCAGATCAGTTTTGTGCAGGCCGATTTATTTGTCGGCGCTCCCGAACCTCCGTATGATTTCATTGTATCCAATCCGCCCTACATCAAAACCGGTTGTATGCATGACCTCATGCCCGATATACGCGATTTTGAACCACGCACCGCACTTGATGGTGGTATTGATGGGCTGGATTTTTACAGACGCATTGTTCCAGGTGCGTTGAACCATCTTAAAACGGGTGGCGGACTGATCTTAGAAATTGGAGAAACCCAGGCGGAGGCGGTGAGCAATCTTCTCCACAGCGAAGAAGGATATGAATCGATTAAGGTGACACGCGATATTGGTGGGTACGACCGCGTTGTGTCTGCGAGAAAGCGAACGAATGGATAAAATTGTTATCGAGGGAGGAAGGCGCCTAGAAGGCTCGGTGGTCATCAGCGGAGCAAAAAATGCTGTGTTGCCCATTATGGCGGCGACGCTTCTGACTGCGGGCCAAAACGAAATTGACGGAGTGCCTCGTGTTCGCGACGTCATCACCATGCTTCGTCTGCTTAACGATCTCGGCGCCCGCACCGAATCTTTTGAAAGGGACCGCATCGTCCTCGATACCTCAGGTATCAATAACTATGAAGCACCCTACGAACTCGTTTCTACCATGCGAGCCTCATGCCTCGTGCTGGGGCCGCTTCTAGCACGGCTGGGCCGAGCCAAAGTGTCGCTTCCGGGGGGGTGCGCCATCGGGGCTAGGCCACTGGACCTGCATATTCGCGGGCTGGAGGCGATGGGTGCAGAGATTAGGCTGGAACAAGGGTACATCTATGGAAGCGTCAAACAGCTCAAGGGGACGAGGTATTATTTTGATACCGTGACCGTCACCGGTACTGCCAACCTGATGATGGCCGCCGCGTTGGCCGAAGGTGAAACCGTTCTAGAGAACGCTGCCAAGGAGCCCGAGGTGGTATTCCTCGCAGACGTGCTTAACCAGGCAGGAGCTAAGATTGAAGGACAGGGCACCGATACCCTCGTCATCCAAGGAGTGCCATCCCTCAAGCCTATCGACTGCCGGATTTTTCCCGATAGAATCGAAACGGGTACTTACATGATCGCTGCTGCCATCACGCGGGGTGACGTTGAGATTCAAAATTGCGTACCCCTGCACGTCGAACCGCTGACCCTAAAGCTAAGGCAGGCGGGAATTATAGTGGACAGTAACGGAACTAGCCTGCATGTGAACGGTGACAGCTCGTTCGAAGGAGTCAATATTACGACTCAACCCTACCCTGGGTTTGCGACGGATCTGCAGGCCCAGTTTATGGCTTTAATGACGCTGGCCAAGGGGCAGAGCATCATTTTTGAAACCGTATTTGAAAACCGATTCATGCATGCGGCTGAGCTCAATCGAATGGGTGCGGACATTACCGTGCAGGGTCATACTGCTGTGGTGAGCGGTGTCGGACAATTAAGCGGTGCCCAACTCATGGCGACCGATCTGCGAGCCAGCGCTTCACTGGTTTTGGCGGCGTTGGCCGCGACTGGCGAGTCCACTATCTCCAGGGTGTACCATATTGATCGTGGATACTTGGACATGGAAGAAAAACTGTCACGCCTCGGCGCAAAGATATTCCGGGCAAAGTAAGACCCCTTTTTCGGTAACCCCTACACATCCGAGGAATATGGGAGCTATCACCACATCTTCACTCGATAAAGAAGAGATCCATCATCTTGCGTTATGGATGCCGAATTGGATCGGGGACGTGGTTTTAGCACTACCCGCACTGCAGTCCCTGCGCGGACAGTATCCAAACGCGCGACTTACCGCGATTGTTCGGCCGCCTTCTGACGAAGTGCTGTCAAGCCATCCAGCTATAGACAGCGTTATCCGGTTTCCGCGGAATCAGAGAGACGGATTCTTAGCGCAGGTAAATTACGCGCGTGGATTAAGCAAGTATAGGTTTGACTTAGGGGTGGTATTTCCTAACTCTTTTCATAGCGCGCTGATGCTTGCACTTGCCGGAGCTCGGTTCCGGATGGGTTACGCAACCGAGAGACGCGGGATATTTCTTACCCATCCCCTTCCTGTGACCAGTGTGGCAAAAAAAACTGAGTACCGCGTGGACTATTTTTATAAGATCCTCACGCCGGTGAACCCAGGACCCCGGCCCGACCGGTTCGATCCCCTCTGGGCGAAAGATGGTGGGCCCGTTCTTGAAGAAATTCTGCGTAAGATTAGGGTGAATTCAAACGATCCTTTTGTGACCTTGCACCCAGGCACCTCCAAGCCCGAGCGTGCTTGGCATGCTGAGCGGTTCGGTGTCCTTTGCCAGAAACTTATCAAGGAG
>CAZVZT010000097.1:0-5420 GCA_964631515.1 uncultured Nitrospinaceae bacterium | reverse complement strand
TCTTTCGCCCACCGATCGAACTTCTGTTTACTCTCCCCATACAAGTTAAGAGGCTTTAACATTTCTAGTTTAGATTCGTCGTCAGAGTATCCATTCTCGCCGTTGCCGTAGGTGGCGGCACTGGAAGCGTAGATGAACCGAATACCTCTCTCCAACGCATATTCCGCCAGGTGCCGAGTATAGTCGTAATTGTTCCTAGTGAGGAAAGCTTCATCCGTTTCGGTCGTTGAAGAGCAGGCGCCCATATGGATGATCGCTTCCACCTTTGGCACACTTCGGTTGAGGACGCTATTCAAAAACGCATCTTTCTGTTGCAGTTCGCTGTACTTGAGTGAGGTGAGATTTTTTTTCTTTTCGGGGTGGTCGGTTTCATCGACCACAATGAGGTCAGTCGCACCACGTGCGTTAAGCGCCTGAATAATGGCACTTCCGATAAAACCTGCTCCACCTGTTACGACGACCATGAGTCTTCTCCTTTATTAAACCGTCCTTCTTGCGTTAAACGCTATTTATGCTCTCTAATATATAGCCGTTTTTCAAAAAAAATGTTGTTTTTCCTTATTTTTTAACCCTTTGAGCCTAGAAATTAAAAAAAGATAGGATATAATTTTGGGGACCTCTCCGGTATGGTAACCATCCATCGACAGTTGACCTGCTATGAAATATCTGGTTGTGATCGCCAACGGGCTCACCGATCGGCCGATTGCAGAAAAAGATAATAAAACTCCGTTACAACTCGCAGATACGCCGAATCTTGACCGGATGGTTCGGGAGGGACGTTCGGGGTCGGTGCAAACCATTCCGGAAAAACTCCATGCCGGGAACGACGTATCGTACCTTTCACTTCTGGGATACGATCCGGAGCAACATTACGGCGCGCCCGCATTTTTTGAGGCACAGGCGATGGACATAAGCCCCGGGGCAGGAGAAATCCCCCTGTGCTGTGATTTTGTCACTCTGCAATCAAGTCACAATGACATGGTGATGAAAGATTTTACGGCTGGCCACTTGTCCTGTGAAGAGTCTATGGAGTTGCTCCAGGCGCTGCAGACACAGATTGTCGATTGCGCGGTCACTTTTCATTCCGGATTGAGCTATCATAATCTGATGGTGATGGAAAGCGAGCCGTTTTCAGAGCGGTTAACACCCCCGAACGAGTTAGTTGGCGAAGGCATCCGTCAGTTTATGCCGGATAGTAACCAGTTCAAAGAGCTGGTTCACATTATGAATCAGGCGCAGATCATTCTGCACAATCATTCCAGCAACCGGAGACGTCAACAGGAAGGCCTAGATCCGGTCAACAGCATATGGCTATGGGGAAACGGTGGGTCAACGACTCTTCCCTCATTCGAGGATAGCTTCGGCAAGACCGGATCGGTTGTCACCGCATCGCTGTTGCTCAAGGGCATAGCCCGGGCAGCGGGTATGAATACGGTTTCCGTCGAAGGAGTAACCGGATTTGCCGAGACCAACTATCAAGGCAAGGTGGAAGCAGCCCTTAGCGAATTGGAGCACCGGGATGTCGTATACCTCAACGTCGCCGGGGCGGAAGAAGTTTCTCTAAAGGGAAACATTGATGATAAGATTCTTGTCATCGAAGATATAGACGCCAAAGTGGTGGGTCCCCTACTCAAGAAGCTGGACTCAAAAAATAATGTTAAAATGATGGTGGTGGTCAGCCATATGAGTTCAGCGGTTGCAGTAAAATATGGCAAGGAACGGGTTCCATTCGTGATTCACCCGGGCACAAGTACTACGCCTGATGCAGACCAATTTAACGAGAGTCTCCTTCATTCGGGCAAAGATCACTTTAAGTCCGGACCGGAGCTAATGAACACATTTTTTGAATTGAATTAGCGATATGAGTGGATTGATCATACAAAAATATGGCGGAACCTCCGTTGGTAATATCAACCGAATCAAAAAGGTCGCGGAGCGAATTGTGCGTACACGCAAGACGGGGGTGGACGTGGTGGTGGTCGTTTCCGCTATGGCAGGGGAGACCGACAAATTACTCGACATGGTGCGCCAGATTAGTCCAAGTCCAAAACGCCGGGAGGTTGACCTACTGTTGTCCTCGGGCGAGCGCATCTCCAGTGCGTTACTTAGCATCGCCCTCGACAATATCGGATGCCCCTCTGTCTCGATGACAGGCCGGCAGATTGGGCTGCTGACCGACGGCACGCACACGCGTGCTCGTATCAAGCAAATAGACACCGAGCGCGCGAAACAGGTTCTCAAGAATAAGCACGTGATCGTCGTGGCCGGATTCCAAGGAATAAACGAGCGGGGGGATGTCACCACCTTGGGGCGAGGCGGATCGGATACTTCGGCGGTAGCCCTTGCGGTGGCCCTCGGTGCTGAGAAGTGTGAAATTTACACTGACGTCGACGGAGTTTTCACCGCTGATCCTAATATAGTCCCCAATGCTCGCAAGCTGGACCGTGTGTCGTACGACGAAATGCTTGAAATGGCCAGCCTGGGAGCCCAGGTACTGCAAATCCGGTGCGTCGAATTCTGCAAAAAAAATAATTTACCCCTCATCGTAAAGTCATCGCTGGCTGACGATTCAACGGGTACATTGATCTGTGAGGAGGATCCGAACATGGAACAACCGGTTGTTTCCGGAATCATGAGTGACAAAAACCAAGCTAAAATCACCATCAAGGGCGTTCCTGACCAGCCTGGAATCGCAAGCAGCATTTTCACTGCGCTCGCCGATGAGCACCTTTCGGTGGATATGATCATCCAGAATATCAGCGCAGAGGGACATACGGATATCTCCTTCACCCTGGCTCAGGCGGATATGGGTGAAGCCATGACCATCGTGAAACGTATCGCTGCGGAGATCAAAGCGAAAAAGGTAGATTCCGATTTGACCATCTGTAAAGTTTCTATCGTCGGCGCAGGAATGAGGAGCCATCCAGGCGTTGCCTCAAAAATGTTTGAAGCACTTTCAAGAGAGAATATAAACATCATGATGATCAGCACTTCCGAAATTCGGGTCTCCTGTGTCATTGATGAGAAATATGCCGAACTTGCCATTCGGGTTTTACACGATGCGTTCCATTTAGAATCAGAATCTACGGAATCCGGCATCAGCAACGGTGCACAATCAGCCTGATCCCTGAATATTTTAAGTCCAATGAAAACAGTAAAAATATACGACACGACTTTGCGGGATGGATCCCAATCCGAAGATATTTCCTTTTCTGTAGAGGATAAAATCCGCATCGCGCACAAACTAGATGGACTCGGTGTGCATTACATTGAAGGGGGCTGGCCGGGCTCCAACCCAAAAGATCTCGAATTTTTCAAACGGGTTAAGCGCAGCGATCTAAAACAGGCCAAAATCGTTGCCTTTGGAAGCACGCGGCATCCAGATAAAACAGCCGAGGAGGATCCAAACCTCAAGAACCTGATCGAGGCGAAAACTGAGGTCGTCACCATCTTCGGCAAGTGTTGGGATATGCACGTGGAGGAAGCGCTTTCCACCAGCCTCGACGAAAACCTCCGGATGGTCCATGATAGCCTAGTGTTCCTCAAGAAACACTTTGCAGAAGTGCTGTTCGACGCTGAGCATTTTTTCGACGGATACAAGAAAAATCCGACTTACGCCCTAAAAGTCGTTCAGGAGGCTGAGTCTGCGGGGGCAGACTGGGTGGTCCTATGCGATACGAACGGGGGGTCCCTGCCTTCGGAAGTGGCCGAAGGCTGTGCACAGGTCAGGAAAAAAATTAGTACCCGGATTGGAATTCACACCCACAACGATTCCGAACTAGCCGTCGCTAACACACTCGTTGCCGTTCAAGCGGGAGTGGAACAGGTGCAGGGAACGATTAATGGATTCGGGGAGCGGTGCGGCAACGCCAATCTCGTTTCCATCATCCCCAACCTAAAATTAAAACTAGGATTGGACTGCGTTTCCGCCGAGCAGATGAAAACTTTGACTGATGTTTCATCGTTCGTATATGAACTGGCCAACAAAACACACTGGAACCATCAGCCTTATGTCGGGAAAAGTGCGTTTGCCCACAAGGGCGGGGTGCATGTAAACGCAATTCAGAAAAACCGCGAAACCTACGAACATATCGAACCCAAAACAGTGGGTAATGCGCAACGTATCCTCATCTCCGACCTTGCAGGAAAAAGTAACATCGTGTTCAAAGCTAAGGAATATGGGATCGACGTCAATGGAAATGACCCTAAAGTAAAAAAAATACTCGAAACGCTCAAGTCATCGGAGCAGTTAGGGTACCAGTATGAAGGTGCCGAAGCATCATTTGAATTGCTGATGCGTGATGCGCTCGGAGAGAAGGAATATTTTTTCGACTTTGTTGGATTCCGCGTGATCGTCGAAAAACGGAACGAGGATGAAGAACCTATCTCGGAAGCCACGGTTAAAATCCGCGTCAACGGAGTTCTGGAGGTAACCGCCGCGGAAGGAACGGGCCCGGTCAATGCCTTAGATAAAGCTATCAAGAAGGCGCTTGGAAAGTTCTACCCGGAGCTGGAAAACGTATCTCTATTCGATTACAAAGTAAGAATTCTCGATGAGAAAAAGGGGACGCAAGCAAAAACGCGTGTTTTGGTCGAATCGGGAGACCACAATTCTAAGTGGGGTACCGTGGGTGTTTCTGAAAATATCATCGAAGCTAGCTGGCAGGCTTTGATCGACAGCCTTGAATACAAGCTTAATGCATTCAGTAAAAATCCAAGGGGCCGATAATGCCGTCTTCTACAACCCTCCTGAGAAGCTATCTGGAATCAAAGTGATATCCGTAATAGAGTGTCGATAGTTTTTCTGTAGAACGCCCGCACCTCCTTCGTATTCCGGTCATAGTCTTCCATGAGTTCTGAGGCGAGGCCTGCGGAAGTTTCACCCGCATAGCCCAGTAATCGAGCAAGTACAGCGAGCGATTTTCCCTCCCGCGGCAGGTAATTGGTCGGGGACAGATTAAGTATCCTCAACACACATTCCAAGTTTCTCAGAAAAAGATAATTTCTTTGCAATTTCTCTGACTCCTCGTGACCGAGTAATCCCAAGGAGCCAAAATGAGAAATGAGGGATAAGGTGTTCGTTTCCCTGAGACGGGTATGTTTTTTACCATGCATCATCTGAAGAATCTGCACGCTGAATTCGATATCAGCCAGTCCACCAAACCCGAGTTTAACATTTTTTCCTTTTGACGATTCTTGGGCGAGTTCTTTTTCCATGCGCGCGCGTAGGCGTGATATCTCGATGAGAGAACCGTATTCCATCTTAGGCCTGTAAGTAAATTCCTGCGCAACCTTTAAAAAATTTTTCGCAATCTGCTGATTTCCTGCGACGAAGCAAGCCCGAGTCATGGCCTGCTGCTCCCAGACGCGTGCCCGGTTTTTTAAATAATCAGAGTACCCCTCAACCGACATAACCAAGA
>CAZVZT010000096.1:0-5452 GCA_964631515.1 uncultured Nitrospinaceae bacterium | reverse complement strand
CCCATCACTCGCGTCCTGGGGTTAAAAAAACAGTTCGATATAACCGATTACAGCAGCCCTTCACCTCCAACGGTTTTTTAAATGGTATTAATCAGAAATATTTCAGGCTTTACCCATTTCAAAAAATCCCTAACAACTAGGTATGGAGTAAAAGGCCGCGCAACAGCAGGTTGGGAATAGCCCTAGGAAGAACTATCCGAAAACCTGTTGAATGATGGAAGCCCCGGCCACATAAGTCCCGATTACTGAACCCACATTGGCAAAGAAAAAAATAAGGAGCACACGTACGACACCATTTTTCCACCACATGGGCAGGGAGGCTATATCTTCACGGAGCCGCTCGAAGTCGCTGACCTTGGGTTTCCGTAGATAGGATTCGACCAGCCCCACAACCATGCCGGCGCCGATGGTAGGATTAAGCGACGTGATGGGTGCGGCGAGAAACGCTGCCATAACAGATACAGGATGGGCCAAGGCCAGCGCGGCGCCTAGAGCACTTAGTCCACCGTTAATCGCAACCCAAGTTACCACTAGGTTCCAGCCTAACTCTGGTGACTGCTGGTATCCCACATAAAACATTCCCAAGATAAAAACACCGATAGCCCACCCGACGTAGTATCCAGTTCGACTTGGCGAGGGTTTTCGACTCAGTTCTTCTAGACGTTTTTGGTCGGGTGGTGACTCAAACGCCGATTCCATTCCAATCAGGTGCCCCGCTCCTACCAGAGCCAGGATATTTTTCGGCCCGTTTTCCGAAGTGGCCAGCATTTCCAGTTTTCCGGTCATATACTCATCCCGTTCGTCAATCAGCACGTTTTTGATTTGCGGAAGAGACTCTCCGAACTCTTCGATAACCGAATGAAGCATATCCCCTTTTTTTAAATTTTCTATCTGTTCTTGGTCAACTTCCTCTCCCACAAAAATCCCTACCACGAGACCAGAAAAAATTTTTATCTTCTGCCAAAAGGAAACTTCTGTTACAAGCCGATGCAGTGTCGTGGTGATATCGCGATCAACCACCTCTAGTCGAATATTCTGCTCTGCAGCTAATTCGGTGGCCCGGATCATTTCCCTGCCTGCTTCGATCCCTATTTTTTCACCCAGACGGCGCTGGTAGGCAGAAAGTGCCAGGTTAACCAGAAGAAGTGCCGCCTTCTTTTTCCTAAAAATTTCGTAGATATCGAGGTTCTTCCACCATGATCGGTTGACTAGATTTTCATAACGCGGAGGACACAACTCGACAGCAACGCAATCGAAATTACCGGTGAGAATTTTTTCCTCGACCAGCGCAACACTCTCCTTGGATACATGCGCTGTCCCAACAAGCGTAATGTTAACCCCATTACGATGAACTACTTTGATGATATCCTCGTTTACGGTAACGCTTAGGAGTGGAGAAGGACGGAAAAACTAAAAATATAACTATTTTGGAACCGGAATTTCAATCTAGCATAGTTTTCATGATATTTTAATACCGAATCCCAGACTCCAGGCCCATATGACACCTTTCAAAATAAAAGCCAAGTTCAAGCCAGCCGGTGACCAACCCAGAGCGATTCAGCAGCTTACCGAAGGCATCCAGTCAGGGGCAGACCACCAGACTCTGCTTGGAGTGACCGGGTCTGGGAAAACCTTCACCCTGGCCAACGTGATTGAGAAAGTACAAAAGCCCACCCTGGTCCTCGCTCACAACAAAACCCTTGCAGCGCAGCTTTATGGAGAATTCAATGAGTTTTTTCCCGATAACGCAGTGGGATATTTCGTCAGCTACTACGATTACTATCAACCGGAAGCCTACCTCCCAAAAACAGATACCTTCATTGAGAAAGATGCTTCAATCAACGACGAGATAGACAAAATGCGTCATGGGGCGACGCACGCCCTGTTCGAACGCCGGGACGTGATCATCGTCGCCAGCGTTTCCTGCATTTACGGACTGGGTTCTCCTGAGGCCTATCACGGTATGCTGCTCTTTGTTGAAACCGGGATGCAGATCGAACGCGATCAGGTTCTGCACAAACTAGTGGATATACAATACAAACGAAACGATATTGATTTTCAGCGTGGGACTTTCCGGGTGCGCGGGGATACCGTGGATATCCTTCCAGTTTACGAGCGTAATGAAGCGGTGCGCATCGAATTTTTTGGTGACTCCATCGATCGGCTCAGTATATTTGACCCGCTAACCCAACAATTCATCCGAGACCTAGACCGCATCGCCATTTATCCAGCAAGTCACTACGTCACTCCAGAGGGACCTCTTCGACGGGCGACCCAAGCCATTCGGGAAGAGTTGATTGAGCGCATCGCCTACTTCGAAAGTCAGAATCAGTTGATCGAGGCACAACGCATCGACCAGCGAACAATGTTCGATTTAGAAATGATCAAAGAGGTCGGGTATTGCCAAGGAATCGAGAACTACTCGCGCCACCTCATGGAGCGGACACCAGGGGCTCCCCCGCCAACTCTTTTGGATTATTTCCCAGCTGATTCATTATTTATCATCGACGAAAGTCACGCTACCGTCCCCCAGTTGAACGGAATGTATCGCGGCGACCGCGCGCGTAAGGAAACCCTCGTTCGACACGGATTCCGTCTTCCTTCAGCATTTGATAACAGGCCACTCAACTTTGAAGAATTCGAAAAACACGTGGGACAGGTAATTTACACCTCAGCTACACCTGCGGAGTACGAACTGGGAAAATCCAGTGCACGGATCGTCGAATTGATTGTTCGCCCCACAGGTCTGGTCGATCCGCAGGTTGAAACAAAACCTGTCAAAGGCCAAGTCGATGACCTTTATCAGCAAATTATCGAGCGGGCGAAAAGAAAAGAACGAACCCTTATCACCACACTCACAAAGCGTTTCGCCGAGGACCTGACCGAGCATTATTCCGAACTCGGACTCAAGGTCAAATATCTCCACTCTGACATAGAAACTCTGGAGCGGAGCCAAATTATCCGCGAACTGAGGTTGGGCGAGTTTGATGCACTGATCGGAATCAATCTATTACGAGAGGGACTGGACATTCCGGAAGTATCCCTTGTGGCCATCCTAGATGCGGACAAGGAAGGTTTTCTTAGATCAACCACTTCACTGATCCAGACTTCGGGGCGCGCGGCCAGGAATATATCAGGCCGAGTCATTTTTTATGCCGATACTATCACCAAGTCCATGCAAAAAGCTTTTGATGAAATGGACCGACGTAGAGATATCCAGATAGAATACAACGAAACCCATCAGATCATTCCTAAATCGATCAAAAAATCAGTTCAGGAGTCTCTCATAAACTATGAAAAGCTGGCTACAGTTCCTCTAGAATTGGAAGAGGAACCTCTTTTAAGGAAGGACTTTCCAAGGCTGATTGAAAAACTAGAGAAGGAGATGTATTCCGCAGCACGAAACCTGGAATTTGAAAAGGCTGCTGAATTAAGGGACAGAATTAAAAAAATTCGGGAGAAGGACCTGATGATTACCGCATGACTCAGGTCCAGTTTCTGCTCCCAGGTAACCTTTAAATCCAGACTTAAAAAAAACCACTTAATGTATTCTTGAGATATCAAGAGGCTAGATTACAGGAATGTATTTGAAGAAGGTCAGTTTAGCTTCTCTAAAGTTTTTTCGCTTGGGGGGTAATACGAAAAATAGGTTTCGAAAGCTTTGCGGGCAATCGGGGCCGCGGACACACCTCCATGCCCGCCGTGCTCGACAATGACCGCCACGGCCACATCAGGCTTTTCATAAGGAGCAAAAGCCACAAACCAAGCGTGCTCACGAAATTTGTATGGGACCTCGTCTTCGGATTTGTTTTCTTCAGAAGTTTTCATCCGCACCACTTGAGATGTTCCCGTTTTACCGGAAACCACAATATCGCGAAGCTTAGATCGATGCCCCGTTCCACGGGGTGCATTGACCACCCCACGTAATGCCTCTCGAAGATGCTTTAAGATCTCAGGTTCGATTCCAACGTTTTTTATAATTTCAGGAAAAAAATTTCGAATCACGTTACCCTCGGAATCCTCAACCCTTTTGACTAGATAAGGTTTGACCTGAATACCACCATTGGCCATTGTGGAAAACAGGTTGGCATTTTGCAGTGGGGTGACAAGATTGTACCCTTGGCCGATCGAGGCAGAAATAGTTTCCCCAGGGAACCAAGGCTTATTTCGTGTTTTTTGCTTCCATTGTTTTGATGGAATCAAACCGGGCTTTTCCCCGGCCAATCGAATCCCCGTCCGACTTCCCAACCCCAGCTTTTTCGCATATTGCGCCAACCTGTCTACTCCCAATTGGCGACCCAGAGTATAAAAATAAACGTCACAAGACTGCACCAGTGCGTCATGCAGATTCATCGCCCCATGCCCGCCTCTTTTCCAGCAACGGTAACGTCCCTTCCCAAGCTGAAAATGACCCGGACAAAAGATGGTACTTTCAGGTTCTATCAGCTCTTCCGCAAGTGCCGCATATGCGGTAACCACCTTGTACGTCGACCCTGGAGGATACTGTCCATCGATGGCCCGGTTTTGAAGCGGGTGCCTATCGTCCCGGATGAGACCCGCCCATTCTTTTTTGGAGATACCCGCCGCAAAAATATTGGGATCGAAGGATGGTTTGCTTACCATCGCAATAATTTCACCAGTTTGAACCTTCATAACCACCACAGACCCTCTGACCGGAGCCTCGGGAGTGCCCTGCATAGCCTCCTCCAGCTTTCTCTGAACTCGAACATCCAGGGTCAGCGTGAGGCTGTTACCACTTTCGGCGAGGAATTTTTTTAGGGTTTTCAACTCCCTTCCTGAAACATCAACTTCTACGTTCTTGAACCCTTTCTCTCCGTGTAAAACAGACTCATAAATATTTTCTAACCCATTCTTACCAATCATGTCCCCCAATTGATATCTTGCGTGCCGAGGAGTTCCTAGTTCACCTTTAGAAATCTCGCCCAGATAACCTAAGACATGAGCCGCAAGATCCTTATATACATAGTTCCTTAGAGGTTCGACCTGGACATGAATACCGGGAAGTCTCATCTTGTTTTCTTCGATATAGGCCACTTCCTTTCGGTTGATATCTCTTTTTATCAAAACGCTTTGAAACGACCGGGATTGGCGAATGTTTACCTTTAGTCTCTCTTCATCAAAAAATATTTTTTTGGATAGAAAATCCAGTGAGGTGGCTAAATTTTTAGCATCTTCGGGAATCACGTACAAATTGAAAGAAGGCCTAACGCTGACTAGAACCTCACCATTACGATCCTTAATCGTGCCCCGGTATGCAGGCAAAGACACCTGCCGTACTCGGTTGTTTTCCGACCGCCCCATGAAGTCTTCGCCTTTCACGACCTGCAGATACCAGATGCGTATGCACACACACAGAAAAGAGATGATCACAAGAACAGCGTAAACCTTGATTTTTTTTCGTATATTTTCCGAAACTTCGGTAGCGTATCGA
>CAZVZT010000095.1:0-5456 GCA_964631515.1 uncultured Nitrospinaceae bacterium | reverse complement strand
ACCCAAGGTGCCAGAGGAAGATCGGATTGAACGAATCACTGGCGATATGAAAGTGGGCGCGGTACTTGACCAATTTCCACAGGCGATGCCGATTTTTCTACAAAGCGGGTTTGCCGCCCTGGCCAACCCTGCTGCGCGCAGTACCTTCGCAAAGGTGGTGACGATCGATAAGGCCTGCGAGAAACATGATGTCGATGCCAGTGAATTTATCGATAAACTAAACACGCAATTACTCGGATCGTCGGCTGCGCCAGATTCAAAATCCACTTCGGAGAGCAAAGAGGGTGCAGATAAAAACCCTGGGAAAACTATTCGCCTGGGCGAAACCTGTCATTTGGATACGATGGTGGGGAGCCTCATTCAGGTTTATCCGGCAACCCGAATCGTGTTCGAAAAACATTACGGTGAAGGGTGTTTTTCGTGTCCGGGTCAGACCTTTGAGATGGTTGAGGAGACGGCGCACATGCACAATATTGACCCCAACCTTGTTTTGAGCGAAATCAACGCCGTCATTGCAGAGGAATTGGAAAAGAAATGATATTTTTGGCGGAAGTGACTTTATCTCCAGATAATTTTATCACTGCCCACGATCTTTTTAATTGTGGAAGCGGTTTGTTGACTATTCAATCATCAGTTTGTTGCTCTTTTGCTTCCTGCCAGTAGCGTTCCATTTCTTCGATAGACGTTTCTTTGAGGGATTTTCCCGTTTTGGCGACCTCCTGTTCGATGTATTGAAAACGCTTAACGAATTTGTTGTTGGTTGCACGCAGGGCTTCTTCGGCGTCGATCTTTTTGAATTTGGCGATATTGACAAGAACAAATAGAATGTCCCCAAGTTCGCCTTGAATATCAGTTTCCTCCCCTTTTAGAACTGCTTCCTTGAATTCGGCGATTTCTTCATCGAGTTTGTCGAAGACAGCGCTCACCTGGCTCCAATCGAATCCATGTTTTGCTGCTTTTTTCTGAAGCTTCTGTGCCCGTGACAGGCTAGGCAGGTGTTTCGGGATGCCGCTCAGCACAGATTCATGACTGGCATGGCTCTTTTCCTTTTTCTTAATTTCCTCCCACTGGTGCACTACCTGGTCTGGGGTATGCAATTTCCCCTGACTGAAGACGTGAGGATGACGCCGCACCATCTTTTCTCTCAGGTTGTCAATGACATCGCGGATGTTAAACTCGCCACTCAGACTGGAAATTTTAGCGTGAAACAGAATCTGGTACAGGAGGTCGCCCAACTCATCCTTGATTCTTTCCGGATCGTTGGCGTCCAGCGCTTCCAGCGCTTCATAGGTCTCCTCAATGAGGTAAGGTTTCAGTGTTTCTCGAGTCTGCACCCGGTCCCAGGGGCACCCGTTTTCGCCCATGAGGGTGTCTACGATTTCGATCAGCTTACGGAATGCCTCTGCTTCTTGGCTCATTTAAGATTTTCCTGGTTGAATAATTTCACGCAATAAACTCGAGGATAACCGAGTCAGCAAGAAATAGCCCCTTCTCCGATAGTCGGAGCCGGTTCTCCTCGATAGTGACGAGATCTTTCTTCTGGAGCGAAGAAACGATACCACCGAATGCCTGGTTAAAAGAAGTCTGGAATCGTTCCTCAAACTGCTGAATACTTATTCCTTCGAGAAGTCTTAATCCGAGCATGAGACTTTCACCCATGGCCCGGCGTGGTTTGAGCGATTCCTGTGAGTCCACAGCGGTCCGCTGTTTATTAATTTCTTTGATGTACCTGGCGGGCAGGTTTGCGTTTTTATGTCGAGTTCCATCCAGAAACGAGGATGCTCCGGCGCCAAAACCTAGGCTGTCGCCGTTTTGCCAGTAGGTAATATTATGTCTGCATTCTCTTCCCGGACGTGCAAAATTAGATATTTCGTAGTGGCGGAGTCCGGCCGATTCAAGGACCTCTAGGGTCCGACGGTACAACGCGAGTTGATGTTCTTCGTTGGGCATGGTGAGTTTTCCACGCGACTGGAGTTTCCAGAAGGCCGTCTCCGGTTCGATGGTCAGATTGTAGGTAGACAGGTGCTGCGGGTTCTTATCTAGCGCCAGGCGCAAGTTGTCTTCCCACCGTTCGAGGGTTTGTCCCGGGATGGCGAATATGAGGTCAAGGGAGAGATTATCGAATCCAGCCCCTCGCGCGCGGTCGATGGTACAGTGTATCTCCTCAACTCCGTGCGCACGATCGAGAAGCGTCAACTCGGTTTTATTGAAAGACTGCACTCCAACACTGATGCGGTTGTATCCTGCCTGCCGAAGTGATTTCAGTTGATTTTGTCCAATCGTGGCCGGATTCGCTTCGAAAGTAATTTCGCTGTTGGATGCAAAACAAAAGTTTTTTTCAGCAGACTCCAGAATACGGACCAGTTGGGGGATGGGTAGGGTGGTGGGTGTGCCGCCTCCGAGGAAAAGGGTTTGCACTTCGCGGTCGGATGAGTGTGATTGAGCGTAATGGTCCATTTCTACAAGCAGCGCATCGACATAAGCACCCATTTCACCTTGATCGATCAGATGTGAGTTGAAATCGCAGTAGCCGCATTTGTGGATGCAGTAAGGAATATGGATATACAATCCAAGTGGCTGAGGCCGGAGCGTGTTGACGTTTCCCCCGGATACGTTTTTATTGGGATCGGTGAGCATCTTTTGGTTCATGGTCTTTGGGTTTTGAACCACCTGTTTTTGAATTACGGGCAACCAAGCAGCTATGTCCAATCTTATTGCACCCGTATGGAAAATGATAGGCGTGTTGTAGTTTTTCTGTGGATCTCGATGAGGTTTTCTTGCCGAAGAAGCTAACCTCTTTTTACACGCCTTCTGTTTTCTCCCCCAAAACTATGATTAACTCTATAGGGTGGCCGACTCATATAGATTCTAAGGGGTTCGTGATACAATTAGAAAATTTTGAGTGTTTGGCTAGCCGCCCAGCCAGCAGGCGGGACGTCTTTGCTCTGGCACTATCATCTTCGGTTTTGTGGTGAATATTATTTACCTTCGGACCTAATCCATCGTTGAAAACGAAAAAACAGTTCAAGTCAGGCTACGCTGCGATTATCGGTAAACCTAATGTGGGGAAATCGACTCTGCTCAACCGGCTTGTTATGCAGAAAATCGCCGCGATATCGAGTAAGCCGCAGACCACCCGCAACAAGATCACCGGTGTGGTGCACTTTCCCGGCGGACAGATCATTCTGGTGGATACCCCGGGCATTCATAAGGCGTCCTCTCAACTTAACCGCCAGATGGTGAGGGCTTCGCTGAGCACTTATCACGATGTTGAACTTATTCTGTTTGTGATCGACGCCAAGCAGGGGTTCGCCGAGAACGATGTGTTTGTTCTGGACACAATGAAGAAGGCACCCTGCCCAAAGATACTCATTGTCAACAAGATCGACCTTGTGCCCAAACCCAGTTTGCTTGAACTGATCGCCAAGGCAAATGAAAGGGCGATCTTCGCCGAAATTCTTCCGGTTTCGGCTTTACATTCTGATGGGCTTGAAGGGCTGAGCCGTATGATTCTCGATTATCTTCCCGAGGGGCCACAATATTTCCCGGAAGATATGGTGACCGACTGCACCGAAGAATTTTTGATCGAGGAGATGGTCCGAGAAAAAATAATGCAACAGACGCGTATGGAAATTCCTTATGCCATCGCGGTGGTTGTGGAAGGCATTCGGGAAGGGCATGGTGGGGTTTTGGTGATTGACGCCGCGATTATCGTGGAGAAAACCTCACAGAAAAAGATCCTGATTGGGAGAAAGGGAGCCATGCTTAAAAAACTCGGGAAACCGGCCCGGGAAGAAATTGAGAAACGTTTTGATTGCAAGGTGTATCTAACCCTTTTTGTGAAAGTCAAAAGCAACTGGCGGGAAGATAGCAGGAGCCTTCGGGAGCTGGGATACCTCCATGATTCAAATAAAGACTGATGAAGACATCGAGATGATGCGCGAATCCGCCGAACTCGCGGCGGAGGTACTGTTGATGATCGAGCCCTATGTTAAACCGGGGGTGACGACCAACCGGTTGAACGACCTGTGTCACGATCTCATTGTCTCCCGCAGTGCGGTGCCCTCTCCGCTGGGCTACAAGGGGTTTCCAAAAAGTATCTGCTCCTCAATCAATAACGAAATTTGCCACGGGATCCCTTCCGATCGGAAACTACGCAACGGGGACATCGTCAACTTGGACATCACGACTTATTTAAACGGGTTTCACGGGGACACGAGTAAAACGATTCATGTGGGCTCGCCCCGGCCGAAGAGCAGCCGCTTGGTCGAAACCTGCAGGGAGGCATTGCAGAAAGCGATCGAGGTGGTACGCCCGGGAGCACACTTCGGAGATATTGGTGCCACCATCCAAACATTCACCGAGGGGCGGGGGTATTCGGTCGTGCGTGAGTTTTGCGGTCACGGGATCGGGCGTAGTTTTCATGAGGATCCGCAGGTGCTTCATTTTGGTCGCTTCGGGGAAGGAGCGGAGTTGAAAAAAGGCATGGTCTTCACGATCGAACCCATGATTAACGAAGGTAAGTGCGACTTGGAAATCCTTTCCGATAAGTGGACAGCTGTAACCAAGGACGGGTCCCGGTCCGCTCAGTTTGAGCACACGGTCGCGGTGTGGGATGATGGTTGTAAAGTGCTCACCCGGCTGGATGGGAAAACCACATTCTGACCTCACTACCACCCCTTCAATTTCTATCCATACAAATATTTGCTGAAATACCTTGTACTAAAAAGGGGATTGTGTTAAAAAATTAGTAAATATTGAATATTTTCGTAAATATTTACATGAAAACCGTTGAACATACCCCTATTAGCACTTTAGAAGGACCGCAGGAGAGGGTTAGGCAAAGGATTCTGGAAAAGGCATTTTCTCGTTTTGGTCGTTATGGGTTCGGCAAAACTACCATGGCCGAAATTTCGAAAGACTGTGAAATGTCGCCGGGAAATCTTTACCGCTATTTTAAAAGCAAAAAAGATATTGGTGCGGATTGCGCCAAGCGGGCTATGTCGCAAAAACTCGAGCTGCTGAGGAAAATTATCGATAACGAAAACTTGAGCCCCAATCAAAAACTGCATGCCTCTGCTTTGGAAGTCCTTAACTACATGCATTATCAATTCTCAGATCAGCCTGCACTGATGGAACTGGTGGATTTTATTTCACGTGAACGCTGGACTACTGTCCAGAAATATGCGAAGCAGGAAAGATTGCTGATTTCGGAAATCCTTTTGCAAGGAAATACCTCCGGGGATTTCAATATCCCAGATGTACAGGAAACCTCAAAATGGATTCAGGCCGCTCTGATGAAGTTTTTCTCCCCAAGGTCTATGGATGCATTCACCTTGGTAGAATTGAGAAAAGAGGCAGAGGGCGTGATCAATACGTTAATTAAAGGCCTGAAATAGTATTTTTTTCTACCACTGAATATTTTTAAAAAAATTTATAACTAAAAATGAACAGCA
>CAZVZT010000094.1:0-5467 GCA_964631515.1 uncultured Nitrospinaceae bacterium | reverse complement strand
AAAAGCGCAATCAACACTTTTGCCGCCACGCAGCTTCTCCTGGGTTCGAAATCAGTACGAACCTATTTTTCAACCCTGAGGCATCCGTTCCCCCCAGGATTCAAAAAAACTCTTTATACCTACTATGTCAAGAAAGAGCTGTTTCACCTGAATTCCGCTGTTTGGAACCGCCTCAAAAAAGTCATCTACGAGGAGGGGAGGGGCATGGAATTCAAACCGCGAATCATTCGGTTCTCCGAGGAACTGGACATGTTGTATGTTTCTCTCACACTTAAAAACGGTTCGCGGGCGGCGGTATTTGTTCGAAACTCTGGGACGGAAAACAAAACCAGCATCAACCTTCGTGGGGCAAAACGTGATGGCCCTAAACTGAAAAAAATCGGCGTTCTGTGCATCCACGTCCTTTTGTCAGCCATGAAAGACAACAACAACCATTTTCATAAGATAGAATCGGCTGTTTTGAATCAGGTCGTGAGTGGACCGATCCCGGAGGCACGACTTAAGCTTGACAAAGAATTTGGAAGCCGGGTTTTAACTGAAATGATCAAGCAGGGTTTGATCAGTCTCACCGCGAAAGGTTATGCCCTGACTTCCCTAGGAAAATGGTATTCTGCTCAGCAAAGACCTAAATCCCCATCGGAAGTCAACAAACAGTGAGTGTACCAGCACCTAAAAATTGGACAGGAAAGCAACTTAACTCGCCGTCATATACAGCCTCGCGTTTTAAGCCGCCCATTGGAGTACGGTCAGCAACATGAGTTCTCTTAAAGACATTTACTTCCCCCACCTCGACGAATTCGCTCACGGCTATATCTTCAATAACATTGAGCAGGTGTGGGATCCGCTTAAGAACCTTGAAAAACTTATCCGGACGGCCTTGAATCATGCGGATGCAGTAGGGGCTCCGTTGGAATCCGTACAAGGCCTCACCGCTGACTCAGGTGATTTGGCCAAGGGTATTCTTGTGGAACACTGGATCAAGCTGGATCAACCAGTTGTGTCAGAGGCTCTGGGAATCTGGATTGGCGAGGGAACTATGCTTGAACCCACCGCGATTATCAAGGGTCCTGCGATCATCGGCAGAAAAAATGATATCCGTCAGGGCGCCTACTTGCGTGGCAACGTGCTAGCTGGCGACCGGTGCGTGATTGGACACTGCACCGAGATCAAAAATAGCGTGCTCATGAATCATGTCGAAGCGGGGCATTTCAACTACATCGGCGACAGCATTCTGGGAAGCTATGTCAATTTAGGGGCGGGGTCACGCTTGGCCAATGTTCAGTTCCGAAGCCTGAAAGAAAAGCAGGATGATTTCATCCACCCCATCGAAATCCCCATGGAGAACGGACCGGTGAGGACGGGGCTTTCCAAGCTCGGGGGCATTCTTGGTGACAATGTCGAAGTGGGTTGTAACGCGGTAATCTGCCCCGGAACCCTGGTTGGCAAGAACAACTGGATCCGCCCCAACAGCACGGTCCCAAAGGGGTTCCATCCACCCGGCCACGCCATAGCCCCTGCGAATCACAAACCCAAGCCCAGACCTAAACAGGACAAACCCTAAAACTAATACCTACTGAAAGGTCACCGGGTAAAAAACATTGATTTCCTCCACCGGCTCGCGATAGATTGAAAAGGCACCTAGTCGGTGCTGTAAAATCCAGACATTATAAAATAAAAAGTTGATCCGACCTTAGCGAGGGTGGCGGAACTGGCAGACGCGCTGGGTTTAGGACCCAGTGGGCAACCGTGGGGGTTCGAATCCCCCCCTTCGCATTTATTTTTTCCGGTTATTCAAAAATGAACATGCAAATTGAAGACATCGACTCCTGCAACAAGAAAATCAAGTTCGACATCCCTCATCAGGACTATAAAACTCGAGTCAACAATTCCTACCGGTCCCTAGCTCGAGAGACAAAAATTCCGGGGTTTCGCCCGGGCAAGGCTCCGCTTTCGGTGCTGGAAAAACGGTTCGGCCCTAATGTCAAGCAGGAGGTGCTGACTCAGCTCATCAGCGAATGGATAGCCAATGTAGTAGATGAACAGGGACTGCGCGCGGTAGGGCCACCGAAACTCCTGGAAGTTCAAGCCGAGGAAGGAACAGACATTAGTGTTTCGGCTTCGATAGAAATTGTACCCTCATTCGAAGTCGCCGATTGTTCTGGAATCAGCATCACGCTTAAGATCCCACGCATAACTGAGGAGGAGATCGACCGAGTCATCAACTATTACCTAGAGCGTCAGGGAAAGAACATCCAAGTAACCGACCGAGCAGTTCGAGAGAAGGATTTCGTCAAGCTCGACCACAAGGGGACGCTCGACGGTAAACCATTCGAAGGCGGGGAAGGTAAGGGACATGTGGTCCAGATCGGATCGGAAAACCTTCTCAAAGGCATGGGGGATCAGCTGATCGGCATGATGCCAGGTGAAGAAAAAGATATCCCAGTCAAGATTCCTGACAGCTACGCCAACAAAGCCATCGCCGGCAAAGACGTAACATTTCACGTCTTGCTCGAAGGAATCCAAGAAAAGCAATTACCAGAAATCAATGACGAGTTCGCCAAAAACACCGAGCCGAAAGGCAAGTATGAAAATCTAGGCGACATGAAACAGAAGATTCGCGGGGAGTTGGAAGAACATGCACGCAAGGATGCGCGCCGGGACGCCAAAAAAGAGGTCGCCGAAAAAATTGTCGGGATGAACTCCATCGAGATTCCCGCGGGGCTCATCGAAGAGCAGATCAAACACATGGTAGCGCAGGAATTGAAAAAAGAACAACCACTCCAAGAGAAAATGGACGATACCGGCGAGGAAGATGTACAGGTCACGGAAGAACAGAGGAAAAAGCACCGCGACGAAGCGGTCCGGCTCCTGCGACAGGAGTTTTTACTCGACCAACTGGCCACGGACCTGAATATCAAAGTCAGCGAAGACGAACTCAACGCCGAAATCAATAATCTTGTAAAGATGCTCGGAGAAACCGATGCCAAAAAGATGAAAAAGGAGTGGGCAAAAAGCGGTGTTCTACTGCGCCTTCAGAGTCGAATCAAACGGGACAAAACCCTAGACACTGTGATGGAGAAGGTCCAGATTAAGGAAGAAATGGTTGACAGAAAAGACGATATTAAAGATAATTGAGGCACACATATATATCTGTTTAATTTTTAACGGCTTATCCTTTTCTCCCGGTGTGTCCTTCATGCTGAGGGGGCACGCTTATTCCAGTAACTTTCCCCAAATAGAGATACTATGACACAGGTCCACAACCAGTTGGTTCCCATTGTAGTTGAGCAAACCAGTCGCGGCGAGCGCTCTTATGATATTTATTCGCGCCTGCTCAAAGATCGGATCATTTTCCTGGGTATGGCGGTCGATGACCACATCGCCAACTTAATCATTGCTCAAATGCTGTTTTTGGAATCAGACGAACCGGAACAGGACATTTACCTGTATATCAACAGCCCGGGCGGCCAAGTCAGCTCGGGCATGGCCATCTACGATACCATGCAGTACATCAAACCCGATGTGCAAACCATCTGCATCGGCCAGGCGGCCAGCATGGGCGCCCTACTATTGGCGGCGGGCACAAAGGGCAAGCGGTTCGCGCTGCCCCATTCCCGGATCATGATCCACCAACCGAGCGGCGGATTTCAAGGGCAGCACTCGGACATCGAGATTCAGGCCAAAGAGATCACACGCATCCGCCAAATCCTAGACACCATCATCGCGACACACACTGGGCAAAACCAGAAGAAGGTACGCCAAGATACTGAGCGCGATCACTACATGACAGGCGAAGAGGCTAAAAAATATGGGTTGATCGACCGATTGATCGCCCACCGCGAAGAACAGGACGATAAAGAGAAGAAGTAAAACGTGAAGGGAGCATGCTCCCCTTTCTTTTTAAACCTCTACGAGGAACTCCATGGGCAAAAAAAGTTCATCGGGTAGCGGCAATTACCGGTGTTCATTCTGCGGTAAGAGCCAGGAAGAAGTGAAAAAACTAATCGCAGGTCCCACCGTGTTCATCTGCGACGAATGCATCGAGTTGTGCAACGAGATCATGGTGGAGGAATGGGCGCAGGAAAAGGGCGAAGATTTCCAGCACCTCCTCAAACCAAAGGATATTTATCACCACCTCGACCACTACATCATCGGACAGGAACGCTGTAAACGAATCCTGGCGGTCGCGGTCCACAATCACTTCAAGCGAGTCGACTCTAACGTGGAAACGGAGGAGGTAGAACTTCAAAAGAGCAACGTCCTTCTCATCGGCCCAACCGGTTCAGGTAAGACGCTTATGGCGCAAACCCTGGCACGAATCCTTGACGTGCCGTTCACTATCGTCGACGCTACCACACTAACCGAGGCTGGATACGTTGGCGAAGATGTGGAAAATATTATTCTCAAACTTCTCCAGGCCGCAGACTACGATGTGGAAAAAGCGGAACGGGGAATCATTTATATAGACGAAATAGATAAAATATCCCGTAAAACAGAAAATCCATCCATCACCCGTGATGTGTCTGGGGAAGGGGTGCAGCAGGCTTTGCTTAAGATTATCGAAGGCACGACCGCCAGTGTTCCTCCGCAGGGCGGGCGCAAGCACCCGCATCAGGAATTTCTGCAGGTCAATACCACCAACATCCTTTTCATCTGTGGCGGGGCATTTGTCGGACTCGACAGCGTCATTCGCAACCGAATTGGTAAAAAGACCCTCGGATTCGGGCAGGAATTGGTAACGAAAAGCAAAACTGACTGCGATGTTACCCTTCAGCAGGTTCAGCCCGAAGACCTACTGAAATATGGCCTTATTCCTGAGTTTGTCGGCCGGTTTTCGGTCGTCGCCACCCTCAAGGAACTCGACGTAAAAGCCCTGATGAAAGTTCTCGTAGAACCGAAGAATGCACTGATCAAACAATACCAGAAGCTCTTCGAATTTGAAGACGTCAAGCTCAAGTTCACCGAAGGTGCCATACGGGCAATCGCCGAAAAAGCAATCGCACAGAAAACCGGTGCCCGCGGCCTACGTGCGGTACTAGAAGCCAATATGCTCGATATCATGTTTGATCTACCTTCGCAGCAGGATATTACAGAGGTAGTGATCAACGAAGAGGTGATCACGAATGGTGAAGAACCTCTCTTCGTTTACCATAAACGAAAGCAGGCCAGCTAAATGAGTTCCGAACAAACTCGACTACCTCTTCTTCCGCTCCGGGACATTGTTGTCTTTCCGTTCATGGTGATCCCACTGTTTGTCGGACGTGACAAGTCCATTTCCGCCCTGGAGAAATCCATGGCTGAACAAAAAAACATTTTCCTGGCCACCCAACGCAATCCCAACAATAACGACCCCACACCCGACGATATTCATGAAACGGGTACAGTTGCCAACATCCTTCAAATCCTCAAGCTGACCGATGGCACCATGAAGGTTCTAGTTGAAGGTCTGCAACGCGGACGCATCACC
>CAZVZT010000093.1:1610-5516 GCA_964631515.1 uncultured Nitrospinaceae bacterium | reverse complement strand
ACAGCTACCACATTTTTACAGTTAAAATCAGCGGGCCCCAGCATGCTTATCATTTCGACCAAAGATCTATATAAACATTTATCTGGCAAGTCAAGAGGTTTTTTATTTTTCTTAAAAAATCGCCTTTCTACCCGCCTTAGGATCGTAAATCCTCATTGAGTGTTCTATTCTACACGAGAAAACGGTAATTCCTTTGATCCGCCTTCTTTTGATTTGCTATGATCCTTTCATGCTTGTCAAACGGGTTCTGATATTTTTCCCTCTGGCCCTTATACTGTTTCTCGCCCAATCCTTTTTCTGGGTTCCCACCTACGACAAACAGGCTGTAGGAAATCCAGAGCGGCTCAAAAAATATATTCGCGGGTCCGCCGCTGATGCAGAGATTCTCAATCCCATTCTCAGCGCCGATACATCCAGTGGTTCCATCAACGACCTCGTTTTCGATGGGCTGATTTCTCTCGATGACCAACTCGAATACCGTCCCCGCCTCGCGGTCTCGTGGACCCAGTCAGAAGAGGTTTATCTGGCGGTGGATCCTGGGCATCGTCTGGCCGGCAACCACGGGTCACGGACGGTTGCCGGTTGGGTACGCTTTATTCAGGAATCCATGGAATTCAACTCGCAATGGACATCCAACATTCGGGCTGTCAAAGTGGTCCCCGGTAAGACCATTCAGGGCACCACCCAGGTTCCCGCTCTTGATGGCAATGGAACTCCGGGGAAGAAAAACGGTCGGCCTCTGATGGAAGATATTGCTTATACCCTGAAACAACCCCCCCGCATCAAATTTACCCTTCACCGCATTGACCAAGACTTTTTCACTCCGCTCAGGAAACTGATCGGCGATGATTATTTTGAGTCGTTTCCCTGGAAAAAGTTCATTCGTGCTGATAAACCGGGCCAGCAGGGGAAATTAAAACCGCATTATGCTGCGATACTGCCTGTCACCGAACACAACCCGGTTATTGTTTTCGATCTGCGACGCGGGGTGCGGTTTCATGATGGGCACGAATTCGATGCGGGCGATGTTCTGTTCACCTACCGGGCTATCATGAACCCAAAAAATGCTTCGCCCCGGAGATCCGACTACGAGCCAGTTAAGTCAGCCGAAGCGCTTGGCCCCTATCAAGTGCGTTTCACCTACAAGCGGCTATTTTCTCCGGCAATCAATTCCTGGTTCATGGGGATTCTTCCCGAACATCTTCTTAACGATGAGGTTTTAAAGCAAGAAGCCCATACGGAGAATGCAGACATCAAAACCTTCAGTATCCGCGACAGTTGGTTCAACCGCAATCCTATCGGAACCGGATCTTTCAAGTTTGCTGAGTGGAGGTCCGATGAATTGATCCGTCTTGTTAGAAATGAAGATTACTGGGAAGGTGCTCCGGAATACGGCGAGTACGTCATGCGCATAATACCGGATCCACTCACGCAAGAAATGGAATTCTATGCAGGTGCCGTCGATAATTACAGTGTCCAACCGCACCAGGTAGCCCGTTTCAAAAATGAAGACAAGTTTCAGGATTTCTCCAGCTTGGGCTATTTCTATTCCTATATTGGCTATAACATGAGGAACCCGCTTTTCGCATCACCCGCTGTGCGTCTAGCGCTGGGCATGGCCATCGACGTCGATCAAATTATCAAGTATGTCCTCTATGGAGAAGGAGAACGGGTGACCGGACCTTACCCAAAAATGACGGACTGGTATGACCACGGCGTGCACCCCCTTCCATACGACCCGGAAGGGGCGTTGAAAATTCTGAACGGGTTAGGCTGGAAAAAAAACACTGACGGGTTTTTAGAAAAGGATGGCAGGCTGTTCGAGTTTAATCTCATTACCAATGCCGGCAATCCTATTCGCAAGAGCATTCTCACCATTGCCCAGGATAGCTGGCGTAAGCTCGGTATCAAATGCAATACCCAACTGTTTGAGTGGGCGGTGTTTCTCAAAGATTTCGTTAATGCCCTTAAATTCGATGCGGTAGTTCTAGGATGGAGCATGGGAATTGATCCCGATCTCTATCAAATATGGCACTCCAGCCAAGTCGGTCCACGGCAATTAAATTTTGTTGGGTACGAAGATCCTCGAGCCGACCAACTTATTGTCCGTATTCGGCGTGAATACGACAAACAAAAACAGACTCAGATGACCCGGCGACTCCACCGATTGATTGCCGAGAGCCAGCCCTATACGTTTCTTTATGTTGCTAAGGCCACCCAGTTGCTGGACAGGAAAATTGTGATCATCGAGCCCCAACCTGACGGAACGGATAAACACGTCAAGATTTACCCCACACGCGACGGGGGGATTAACTACTATTTCAACAAGTGGAGAAAACTGAGTTTTGTTCCCCAGTTTGAGAGGAAAGGCTGAATTCCAGGTTTGGCCCGAAACTTACCCCCTAAGACTTGGTCGAAGGAGGGGGGGGCGGAAAAACTCTTTTCATCGAAAAACGAAAGCCTCCTATTTTTAAATATGGTCGGATAGGTTTTAACTAGAGGGATAGTTTGGCACTACTCGATACCTCATGTTGGGACCTTGGGCTGGAGTTAAATATGACAAGTGTACTCCCTTTTTAGCAGCCTGTTCGTTTTTGTTCCACGTTCTCATTGAAACACTCGGCGTTGAAGATAAATTTCGACGGTGTTTTTGGCGTTACTGGCTACGGCGATATCCATCATACCGTCGGTGTTATAGTCGCCGCTGGTGATGGCGAGAGGTGTGCCCCCGTCGATGACATAATCACGAGTGGGGTAATGGAACGATCCGTCTGCTCTCCTTAGGACTAGGGAAAAAGTACTGCTTCTTGAGTTGGCCACAGCGACGTCGACCAAGTTGTCCGTGTTGAAATGGTCCGCCACCAAAGCGATGGGTCCACCCCCTCCCGAGAAGGCGATTTCTTTTTCAAACGTTCCGTTCTCCCGCGATAGAAGCATATAAAGATTGTCCCCTTGCCCGGCGGCGAACACTAGGTCCGGCCTGCCATCGTTGTTCATATCTTTCTTGATGAGGGTGAGCGGAACCAGCCCGTGTGCAATTTGCATGGATTTGGCAAACGTGCCGTCACCATTTCCCCGGTAGAAGCGGATAGAGCTGGTGTTGGAACTGCTCGTGGCGAGAGCGAGGTCAATTTTTCCGTCTTTGTCAAAATCCTCGGCAACTCCCGACAGGGACCGGGAGCCAGTAAGATAAGTTTCGCCACGCCTGAAAAATCCATCCCCCGATCCTATGAAAACCTCCATCTTGTCGAACGTGAGGGTGACCGCAAGGTCGAGTTTGCCGTCTGCATTGAAATCGGCGGGGATGACAGCTAGCGGAACACGGCCGGTCTGCACGCTAGGTAGCTTACTGAATGATCCGTTGCCGTTTCCCAAGAGAACAGTCAATCGGTCGGTTCCCCGCGAGTTGGCAATTAGGTCAGGAATTCCGTCGCGGTTAATGTCATTCGTCACGACAGTGGTGGGTTCGGTGGCCACCGAGAAGGTCAGGGTCTTTTGGAAGGTGCCGTCGCCTTTGCCCAGCATAACCGAAAGCGTACTATTTTTTGCGTTGGCCGAAACCAGGTCGGCGTTCCCGTCCATGTTGAAATCGGTAGTGAGCAAGTGGGCAGGGCCACGCCCCACCTCCAGAACATTAAATTTGTGAAGCAAGTCCGGTGGCTTCGAAGGTAGCTCCAGTCCGCAACCGGCAAATATCCATAACAGCAAAGCCCAGCCCATAGGCCATGAGGTTTTACCTTGGAAATATCGAAAAGTGTTCACCATTCTTTCCTTGGTTTACAGAATGCTTAAAACCCGTTTTCTAGAAGGGAATCTCTTCGAATCCCCTTGATTCTACTCTCCGGCTGTGACAGAATACCCGGCCTTAGTTAAAATATTAACCCCCTCGCCCTGGCTCTTTGAGGT
>CAZVZT010000093.1:0-1600 GCA_964631515.1 uncultured Nitrospinaceae bacterium | reverse complement strand
TATCCATAACAGCAAAGCCCAGCCCATAGGCCGTGAGGTTTTGCCTCGGAGGTACCGAAAAGTGCTCGCCATCATTCCCTTGGTTTACAGAGTGTTTAAAACTTGTTTTCGAGAGGGAAAGCTGAATCCCCTTGATTTTACTTTCCGGCTGTGACAAAATGCCCGGCTTCAACAGAATATTAACCCCCTCGCCCTGGCTCTTTGAGGTCAGGGCTGTTAACCCATGAGGAGGAATGCATTGCGATCCTACCAGAGTGTCCTGATTCTCAAGCCGGACCTAGATGAAACCCAGGTTGACCAAGTTCTTGAAAAGATAGGCGGATTCCTGAAAGAAAACGACGGATCCTGCCTTAAGGTCGAAAAATGGGGCAAGAAACGCCTAGCCTACCGGGTCAAGAAAAACCGTTTTGGGTACTACCTCAATATCTATCACACTTGTGGCAACCAGAATGTTTCCAGTCTGGAAACGGAATACAAATTGTTTGCGCAGATAATCAGATACCTGGTCCTTCGGCTGGACGATAAAGAGCTGGAGCGGGCAGTGAGTCGTGAACATAAAGAGGAAGGATCCGATTTTACAGGAAGAGAAGCTTCTCCCGTTAAAAAGGAGAGTGCAACAAAGGCATCAGACAATGATTAAATTTACCCAATGGAGCTTGATTTGCCATGGCTAATTTTAACAAAGTTCTTTTGATGGGGAACCTGACTCGGGATCCCGAGTTAAGGTACACGGCCAACGGTGCCGCGGTAACCGGATTTGGACTTGCGGTTAACCGCAAGTACAAGCAGGGCGACGAGTGGAAAGACGATGTTTGCTTCGTCGATATCACCGTCTGGGGCAAGCAGGGGGAAAACTGTGCGGAATACCTAAGCAAGGGGCGGCCCGTCTTTGTCGAAGGATACCTGCGATTTTCTTCCTGGGAAAGCGATGGACAAAAGCGCAGTAAACTGGAGGTGGTTGCTAATACCGTACAGTTTCTCGGTGGACGCGGCGATGTGAAAGGCGGTGATACACCTGTGGATTCAGCTCCCACATCCAGCGAAGACGATGTTCCCTTTTAATCGATAAACCCTTCAATCAATAGGGAAAAATGGCTCATACTAAAACTAAACGTACCAACACTAGAAAAAAATCTTTTTTGGCAAACAAAATTTGCCGGTTTTGCGCAGAGAAAGTGGAGTTCATCGACTTTTACGATATCAAGCTTCTCAAACCCCTCATTTCTGAAAGGGGGAAAATAGTTCCATCCCGGATTTCAGGAAACTGTGCAAAACATCAGCGGCAATTGACTACATCGATCAAAAGGGCGAGAAACATCGCTCTGCTACCTTTTACGGCCGAACGCTGACTTATGGTTGACCGGTTTCACCCCGAGAAGGCTTTGTTCCCGGTGGTGGTCATTCTAGGCTTTTTGCTTTTGGCCATGTTCGTTCCTCCTTTATGGGTGGTGGTGGGGGTTCTGGCCCCAGTTCCCTTGGTCTTTGTTTACCTTCGGTGGGGCCGTGGGGCGGGGATGGTTCTGTTAGGTTTGGTCTTCGGGGTGCTGTTCTCCCTGGCGGGCTACAAACAGGCCGTCCTGTTTTTTGCCGAATACGCGGT
>CAZVZT010000092.1:0-5566 GCA_964631515.1 uncultured Nitrospinaceae bacterium | reverse complement strand
ACGGAGAGCCACACGATGCACAAACTGGTATTGTTGCGCCATGGTCAGAGCCAATGGAATCTTGAAAACCGGTTCACTGGGTGGACCGATGTGGACCTCACGGCCCAGGGAATTGATGAAGCTCGCAACGCGGGGTGTCTGCTGAAGAAGGAAGGGTATACCTTTGACGTGGCGTACACATCGGTGCTCAAACGCGCCGTCCGTACCTTATGGCTTGTACTGGATGACATGGACCTGATGTGGATACCCGTTCACCGGTCCTGGCGACTCAATGAACGGCATTATGGTGCGCTGCAAGGGCTGAATAAACAGGAGACGGCAGCCAAACATGGTGCCGACCAGGTTAAGGTATGGCGGCGAAGCTACGATATCCCGCCTCCGCCTTTAGAGAAAAATGACGACCGACTCCCTGAAAACGACCCACGTTACGCTGATGTTCCTGCGGAGGAGAGGCCGCGCACTGAGGCGCTCAGTCACACGGTGAAACGTTTTCTTCCTTACTGGGAGAAAACGATTGTTCCGACTCTTACCTTGGGAAGGAAAGTTCTTATCTGTGCTCACGGCAACAGCCTGAGGGCGCTAGTCAAGCATCTCGATAATGTTAGCGAGGATGCAATCGTCGAATTGAACATCCCGACCGGAATCCCTCTGGTGTACGAACTCAATGACGACTTGACGCCGAGAACGCACTACTATCTGGGTGATCCTGAAGCAGCGCAGAAAGCCGCAGAGGCCGTGGCCAACCAAGGTAAGGTGAAGTGAGTTGCAGGCGATGTATTTCGTTCAAGGTTGAATCATTTGGCGGGCGTGTTTGCGCGTGGTTTCGGTGATCTTCTCGCCGCCGGACATCCGAGCGATTTCTTCCACCCGTTTCTTTTCCGAAAGTTCGCGAATACCTGAGAAGGTTCGTTTTCCCTTCACATCCTTGAACACCTGAAAGTGAGCTATTGCCTTGCCCGCGATCTGGGGCAGATGGGTAATGCAGAACACCTGTTTCCCAGTGGCGATTTTCTTCAGTTTATTTCCCACCACCTCCGCTACCTTGCCACCGATTCCAGTATCAACCTCATCGAAGACCATGACCGGAATGGTGTCCTGTTTGTTGAGTATGGATTTAAGAGCTAGCATTAAACGCGAAAGTTCTCCGCCCGAGGCAATTTTGGCCAGCGGCTTAAGATCCTCGCCCGGGTTGGGAGAAAACAGAAACTCGATCGCGCCGAGCCCAGTTGGATGCAGTTTAACCGTTTGTTTACGAAAAAGGACGAACCCAGACTCATCGGGTTCATAATTGAACCGCACCGCGAACCGCACTTCCTTCATGCTTAGATCAAGGAGTTCCTTTTCCACATTTTTTTTGAGTGTGTCGGCGATTTTTTCCCGTGTCGTGGCGAGAGCGATGGAGAGTTTGGAAAGGGTACTTTCGCGGGATTTTAAATCTGACTGGATCCGCTCCATTGTTTCCTGGAACGAGGAAAGTGCTTCCAGCTCGTTGGTAATTTTTTCGCGGTGGACAAGAACAGCAGCGATGTCTCCGCCGTATTTTCGTTTTAGCCCGTTGATCTCCGCGAGGCGGTCTTCGATTTCCTCCAGCCGGGCTGGGTTGGCCTCGATGGATTGAAGGTAATTCCGCAATTCTTCCGTCAACTCCTCCAGTTCATAAAAAGCGGTCTGTCCTCGCTTAGCCTGAATCTCGAGGGCCGGGTCGATCTGAGGCAGTGACTCCAGATCCCGCTGAGCTGCGCCGAGCGTTTCCAGGGCCGCCCCTTCATGGTCCGCGATCCGATCGAGAATCTGACGAATGGACCCATGAAGTTTTTCTGCGTGCTGCAGCTTATTTTTTTCTGCCTTGAGCAGGTCTTCCTCATCCGGGGATAGATTGGCTTGATTGATTTCATTGATTTGAAAATTGAGCAGGTCTTCACGTTGCAGTTGATCACTTTCCCTGGAGCACAATTCGTCGAGTTTTCTCAGATCTGTCAGGTAAGCTGAATACTCCTTGGAGAAGTCGTTTCTCTTCCCCATGCTTTTCCCGTAAAGATCCAATAAGTCGACGTGGACCTCCGAATTGAGAAGTGTTTGATGGTCGTGTTGTCCGTGGATGTCCACGAGTCGGTTGCCAAGAGTACCCAAAGCGGCGACGGTGACCGTACTGTCGTTGAGGAGACAGCGATTCTTCCCCGACCCTGAAATAGTACGGCGGATGATTATCTCTCCGCGGTTGGTTTCGATTTCCAGTTCGCGGATGAGGTCGAGTGTGGCCGGGTCGTTGATTTCAAAAACACTTTCGACGGTTGCGGAAGTTTCTCCCGTCCGGATGAAGTCGGAATCGGCGCGACCGCCGAGGATGAGGTTGAGTGCATCGATGATGATTGATTTTCCGGCTCCGGTTTCTCCAGTCAGCACGTTGAGTCCAGGCTGAAATTCGACGTGCAGATTTTCGATGATGGCGAAATTATTTATCTTTAATTCTTTGAGCATCAGATTAGGGGCCGATACGCTCAGCGATTTGATGCAAGAGAGTGTGGGTTTCCGAGATCAGGCCGCGAACGGACTCATCTTCTTCTAATTTGCTGGCGACTTCAAGGAAAGCCCGTAATGTTTCCCGTGCCGCAACGTAGTTGTCGTTTTCGAAGTATGCACGGGCTAGGCCAAGGTGGTTCTCCCCATACTTTGGGCCCAGACGTACCGCTTCCCGAAAATGGTTTATGGATCGCTTAAGATCCTTCCCGAAGAAGCGTGGAAGCTGTAGGTAGAGATTGCCAAGTGCTCGGTGGGGTCCACCTTTATTCACCGACGGATCCAGCCGAATGGCTATTTCCATATCCTTTTTCAAAGGCTCGATAATTCCAAGGCTGGCCCACATGCCTCGCGTCTGACCCAGTTTCCCGTTGCACAGCCCCTTGAAAAAAAAACCATTCGCCGACTTAGGATTGATCCTGACGGTGTTTTGCGCATGCTCTAGGCAGAGCGAGAAATAACGGATTTTATCGGCCTTCGCCTCTGACCATTTCCCCAGTTTGAAATGAGTGCGTCCTAGCCGCCAAGACACTGCATCCGCTTCCGGGAAGCGGCGGGTGGCCTCGTGAGTTAAGGTCTCGATTTTTAGTAAGTCCTGACGATTCTTTGCGACTTCATACAAACGGTCGATCTCCTTCAACACCGCTTCCTGATCCAGTTCGGCGCCGAGAAGAAGCCCAATAGACAGTACTGAGGCTTTAAAAATCCCGTTCATGCCTGGTAAAAATCATTTTATGAGTTAGACTCGAGTAAGTTATAATCCCGGCAGGCGCATATTTTATGCGACCTTGCTGTCTTCAACTCTCAATTTATCATAACTTATGGCTTCCCGCGGAAAATCGATTTTTTTCCTTGTTCTATTCATGTTCTTTTTCTGGGCGTCATCCGCCCCGGCAAGTGAGACATCCCCCCGCCAGACAGTCGAAAAACTGCTGGATGCCATCCGCGGATTGAAGATCGAGAACAAATTGTCGCCTGAGCGACAGAAAATGAATCAGGAGTTATCTCTTCGCGCTCTGGAGATGCTGGATCTGCAGGAAGTCAGCCGGAAAGCCTTGGGCAAACATTGGAGCAAGCGAACCCCCAAGGAGCAAAACGGGTTTGTAAAATTGTTGGGCCGGATGTTCGTTCAGGAGGCTTTTCCCAACTCGGGAAAATTTTTCTCCGATCTCAAACTGGTGTATGGAAAAACCAGGCTAAAAAAATCCAAAGCCCTGGTTCCGCTGACTGTGGTTCATCAGGAAGAAGGAGAAATCGCCATCGATTTCCACCTGCATAAAAACGGTGGCGGCTGGCAGGTCACAGACGTCGATCTCGATGAAATCAGCATGCGCAACAACCTCAGAAGCCAGTTTTACAAGATAATCGATAAGAATGATTACCAGGACTTGGTCCGACGCATGGAAGCAAAGCTTCAGGAGATTAAAAGCTAACCTGGTAGTCGGGGGCGAAAGACTCCAAGTTCTCCTACAATTAACCCCATCCAAAGTATCGTGTGTTAAAAGCCCCGCCGTGGTAGTTGGCTGTATTTCAAGGCGGGCCTGTTTTCCCGACCTTTAATGCACAGGTTTTTCTTTGTACGATTCGTTTTGAATTTTTGTTATGAAAAAAATAGGAATGGTCAGTCTAGGCTGTCCAAAAAATACAGTCGATGCCGAAGTGGTTTTAGGTGACTTGCTGGAGAATGGGTATGAGATCACGCCGCACCAAGAAGAGGCGGATATCATCATTGTTAACACCTGCGGGTTCATCGAAGCTTCTAAACGCGAGTCTATCGACACCATCCTCGAAATGGCCGCTCTGAAATCCGAAGGATGCTGCAAAAGACTTGTGGTGACGGGGTGCCTCTCCGAACGGTATAACGACGAGCTTCTCAAGGAAATTCCAGAAATTGACCATATGCTCGGGGTCAATCAGTATCCTCAACTGAAACATATCCTGAAAATTACTTCAGATTCATCGGGACGAGTTGCTTCTCCCAACCACGTAAATGATCCTGCGGAGTATTTTGAATCCCACGCGCACCGTGTGCTGACCACTCCTTTCTACACGGCCTACCTTAAAATCGGAGAAGGATGTTCCAACCAGTGTGCTTTTTGTATTATTCCGGAAATCCGAGGCCGGTTCCGCAGTCGCTCTCAAGAATCGGTCGTCACTGAAGCTAGGCATCTGGCTCGACGCGGTGTCAAAGAGTTCAACTTGGTTTCTCAGGATACGACAATGTATGGAATCGATTTGCGGGTGAAGAACGGCTTGATCCGCCTTTTGCGATCCCTTGCGAAGATCGATGGCGTGGAGTGGTTACGCTTATTTTATTGTTATCCTACGTTCATTAATTCTGATCTGATTGAGTACATCGCATCGGAAGAAAAGGTCTGTAACTATATTGATGTACCACTTCAGCACGCGCACGACGTTATGCTCAAACGGATGAAGCGACAGGAAACCGAAAAGGAAGTGCGACGCATGATCGAAGAGCTTCGCCGGAAGATTCCGGATGTTGCTCTGCGCACGACGTTTATCACGGGGTTTCCTGGCGAAACGGAAATAGAATTCAGACACTTGCTAGAGTTTGTCCGTGAAATTAAGTTTGACCATGTTGGAGTGTTTACCTATTCTCACGAAGAGGGTACCGCTGCCTATGATTACCCCGATCTCGTTTCTCATGAAATCGCAGTAGAGCGGAAGGACGAGCTGATGCGCGTGCAACAGGAAATCTGTCGCGAAAAAAATAAAGCGCGCGTTGGAGAGGTTCTCCCTGTGCTTGTGGAAGGCACCGATTCTGAAGAAGAATATCTGGTGACCGGGCGCCTTACCACGCAGGCTCCGGAAATTGACGGGCAGGTCATAATTGAGGCGAGCGAGGTCGAGTCAGGACAAATCGTTCCTATGCGCATCACCGGTTCCACTGACTACGACCTGATCGCTTGTTTAGCCTAGGCAAGAGCCCTCCCCTCAAAATTCTGATTTACAAGCTTTTCTGTGATCTTGTGGAAAAACAGCAAGTGAGGATCTCATTAACATCTAAAATATTAACGTCGCTTTCTTT
>CAZVZT010000091.1:0-5703 GCA_964631515.1 uncultured Nitrospinaceae bacterium | reverse complement strand
GATGAAAGTTGCCGCGCTATGTATTCGGCTATCCTTAAGGACTGCGAAAAACATTCTGAAATTCTCAACGAGGAAATCGAGCTCCATAAAAATAGAGCCCAACGCCCTCCTTCTCACTCATGCATGTGCTCGGTGAGATAATTTTGGACACCAATATCCTTGATGCGCTGGAACTGGGTTTCCAACCAGTCACACTGCTCCTCAGATTCTTCCAGGATTTCGTCCAGCAACTCCTTGGTCCCAAAATCTTTCTTGTAAATGCATAATTTAATGTAGCCTTTCAAGTTTTCGACGTGAGCACACTCAAACTCATATTGTTCGTTTAGATGCGCCTCGCATGAATCACCCACACTAATTTTGTCGATCTGGTTCATGTCTGGACTGCCATCAAAGTATAAAATACGCTGAATAACCTCTTCTGCGTGATGCAACTCCAAATGGGCGTCTTCCTTCGCATGGGCAGCGAGTTTCTTGTAGCCCCAGTTCTCCTGCATCTGCCATTGAACAAAATACAGGTTGTGAGCCGTGAGCTCCGCCGTCAACAGCTCGCCCAGCATATCCAAAATTTCTTTTTGTCCTTTCATTGGGAATCTCCTGTCACTATAGAATCACAATTCAATCAAAATTGATTTTTTTGATCTCTACTCGTGCATGTGCTCAGCAAGATAATTCTCAATTCCAACATCTTTGATCCGTTGAAACTGGGTTTCCAACCAGTCACAACTTTCCTCTGTGTCCTCCAAAATATCGTCGAGCAGTTCCTTGGTTCCAAAATCCTTCTTATCAATACAAAGTTTTATATGTTTCCTCAACCGCTCAACGTGACAGGTTTCAATCTTATACTGATTGTTCAACTGCTCTTGGCAGGTATCACCGACTAGAACCTCGTCATACTTGGCCATATTTGGAACACCCTCAAAATACAGGATACGTTCGATAACCTTATCACCGTGCTTCATTTCACCCATAGACTCTTCCCGCGCGTGGTGGGCAAGTTTCTTGAACCCCCAGTTCTCCTGCATCTTGTAGTGAATATAGTAGATATTGATAGCCGTTAACTCAGCCATAAGCACATCATTCAGTGCATCGACTACCTGTGCATCGCCTTTCATAGGCCCTCTCCTTGTGAATTGTTACAGTTATAAAAAAAACCGAAGCACCCTCAGGGTAAACACGCAACGGATAGATCTCAACCTTAAAGAAAGTAACTTCTGAAGTTCGGAATGATAATGAGAATGGTTCCTGTCCTTCGGTCGAAAAGAGAGGGGGGATACACGTACGGCCAATATCAGGTGACGAATGTTTAAAGAGATGATCTAAAAATAATAAAACAATTCGGTCTGAAACAGGTCATCCTTCCGCTGCTCGAACAGAAAATCGGAAGCAGGTTGGTCTAGGGATAAGCGCATTTCGATGTTGAGTAGCCAGTTGTTCCCGAACCGGCGGCTGGCTTCTAGAAAGAGAAGTCGCGCGCTGGTGTCCACGTCCTGGACCCATCCCAGAAGGGCCTCGGAACTGGCCGCGTCATTGACGGTCAACCGCAAACCGCCAGCAATATCGTTCTCAAAAGCGGTATCGGCATCATCTTCCCGGTCGTCATACAACCACTCCCCGACGAAACCGAGGTCCATACTTGATTCAAACACCCCTACGGATGTGTATTCAAATCCACCGGCCCAGGCAAAGTAATCTTCATTGCCCTGGCCAGTGCGGTAGAGGGATTCCAGTTTCCATAACCACTCGCCGACCACATAGGAAACATCGAGGCTGGTCTGTTTGATTTGTTCATACTTTGGAATTTTTATATCGTCGCCGTTGGAGTCGGTTCCGTCGAGCAGGGTAGGATCGCGGTTGGTTCCCACAAACTGCGAGAGACCCATATCGATATCGCCAAACGTATGTGAGTACCGCAACGCCCAATCACTGTGCCATTCCTCGGCGGCGCTTTCGTACTGCGTTCGCGCTTCATCGACGACAGAGGCCCCGCGCAGTCTTCCCCCGGTTCCAACAAAGGTGCGCTCGCGGAAAAAGGGCAACCAGAAAATATCAACCGTTCCCCAATCGCGAGAAACTGAAAAATTAACCATGGGCTGGCCGAGTTTATCTTCGGTATCCACACTTTCCACCAGGTCGGTCTGATTGACAATATCGATCAGGTGGATGAATTCGGTGACTCCCCAAAAAACTTTTCGAACCCCGACTCTTAATTCAAAATCTTCTTTAAGCCACAGGTAGGTGAGTTCGCGAATATCTAGATGAGTGCGTTCTTGGTCTCCGCTATCAAGTCGAAAGAAAGGCGTAAAGGCGAAACTGCTGCCGCTTTCGAATTCATGATAATATTCCGGCTGAATGACAAAGGAAGAGGACTGATCATCCTGCCCGCTATACAAGGCATCATTTGGAAAAAGACGGACCTCGCCTGCGGCATAACCTGCAACTTCATGGGCAAATACTTTCGGTAAAGGACAGAGCAGGATACTTACGGCAAGGATAAACAGGAAGGCCCTTCGTGTTCGGGTTGGTTTCGCTGAGGGCATATTTATCGCGCGCGCTTGAGGCTATTCTTATTGAAGTCCTTATCTGTTAGGCCGTTTCCAAATTTATAGTTCTTCCAGGCAACTAGGGTGCTTTTCCCTGTCTGGTGGTTTTCCATATACATGGTTCCCGGGTACCAGTATTTATCGAGGTATTGCTTAAAATCAGATTGGGTCAATGTTTTTAGCGGCGCGTTTTTTCTATCATAAAATTTAATTTGAAGAATTTTATAATCTTTCTGATCGAGCCATACTACCTGCCTTGTGTATCCTGAGTTTTTGTAAACTGGGTAGCGTTCAAAAACAAAACATTTTTCTTCCTTGTAGTTCTCGTCTCGGATCCACTTATAGGTATATTTTTCCACTTCCTGGCTAGTGATATCCTCGTACGCAAATTCACTGCCCATGAAGGAACCGGATTTATTGGCGGAACTGATTCGTTTGACACGTTTTAGAGCGGGTAAATATAGCCACTGGTCGTCATTACCAACTTTATGCGTAAAGTTGAGGAGAGCCGTGCCTTTTACATCGCGGGGTCGACTAAAAATAGAGATCGATTTATCGCCGTCGCCTTCCACCTCAAGGGTTTTATTGCGAATATGACGGCTGCTTTCTTCCCCCTGCCTGTTTTTGAGGGTCATGACGAGTTCCGCCTGATAATCCCCGAATCCGTTGTCCCGCGTATCGTCCTCTTTGGCAATTGCGAGTCCCTTCTCCTCAGGTGTTTCAGCGGATACGTAGCCGCTAAACAATAATATAAATACTAATAAAGCAAAAATATGACTCATGGCAACGTCCCCCCATACCCGCTGAATAATTTTCATACTAATGGTCCTCACTGCAATCAAACAAAGTCGGCGGCCCCGTTGTTTATGCACACTGTCCCTAAAATTTGCACTCGCCCCCGCTTTACGAAACGGGGGTACCGGATTTCTCGCCGCTAAATTTCATCAACAAGGTTGGCAGAAACAGGAAGTCCGCAATCAGTGCGCATAAAATTGCCAAGGTGGTCATGAAACCCAGGTTCACATTCATTCTGAACCCGGAAAAGGTCAGAACAAAAAATCCACAAACCAATATAATCGATGTCAGGAATAACGCGGTTCCCACAGTATGAAAGGAATAACGGACCGCCTCTTCCGCACTCTTCCCCAATTCCTGCCGGGCTCTTCTGTATTTGCTCAGGAAATGCACAGTGTCGTCAACAATAATTCCCAATGCCACGGGTGCCACGACAGAAACCGCAAGACCGATATGGCCGACAAGTAGCGCCCATATCCCAAAAGTCATAAAGACAGGGACAAGGTTGGGAACAGTACTGATGCCCCCCAGTTTAAAGCTCTTTAGCACACCAACTAGAATTGCTGAGATTAAGAGCAGCGCTAAAAGGGTACCCGTCATCATGCTTTCTATATTGCGCTTAGCAATATGAGAAAACATAATCAAAGGGCTCGCCCCGTGTGAAGCCATCTCAGGGGGTGCGTTTTGCTGCAACCATTCTTGGGCGGAAGCTTCCAGACTCAACGCTGTCCGGGTAGACACACTTTCGAGTATCACCGTGAAGCGTGTTGAGGATTTGTCGATGTTGATCTGATTGTTCAGGTCCAGCCCAAACGGCAATGACAATTCATACAGCAACAGGTACTGCGCTGATAGATCGCGTTCCTCGGGCAGGCGATAAAAAGCCTCATCGTCACCGTGCATATTCTTGTTCAACCGTTTCATGGTATCGGTCAACGTACCGACATACATGACGCCCGGTTGTTTTCGGTACCATTCGGCAAACTCATCGAGTTTTTTGAGGTACGCAGGATTACTAACCCCTCCTGACTCACCCGCTTTTAGTGAATATTCAATCGACTCGAATCCGGTCAGGTGGTCTATGACATAGTCGTTGTCAACCCGGAACTGGTATCGGGTGTCGAAATATTCGTTAAATTTTTCATTGAGTTCAATTCGAGGAATCTGAACGCTAAGAAGGATGATGGCTCCCATCATGCCCCAGAAAAGTGATTTACGGTTACGGATCACCCAATCACCGAGAGTCTCGATTAATCCATTCCGAGAAGAACTGACTGCCTTCACACGCAATGGCAATACGGCTATCATCGCTGGCAGAAAAAGGACAGAATAAATATAAGCGAACATCACACCCATCGCGACGATGTTTCCCAGGTCGCGAAAAGGTGGCGAATCACTAAAATTCAGGCTGAGAAACCCGATAGCCGTGGTGATACTGGTTATAAAAACCGGTTGGTGGTTTACACGCAACGACTCCCGGATCGCCTCGTACTTTGATTTGCCATGCCGCATTTCATAAAACAGGGTTACCAGGATATGAATACTGTCTGCCACCGCAAGAGTGAGGATGATTGTCGGCGCGTTGGCGGAGATGGGAGTTAAAAGAATTCCCGACCAACCCGCAAGCCCCATACCTGAAAGAATCGAAAACGCCATGATCAGAATGGTGGTAAAAGTCCCCCAAAAAGTTCGCAGGGCGAAAACCATGATGATCAGAACGACGCCGTACATGATGGGTACGAGAGATTTCATATCCCCTTCCGCGGCTTCGTTGAAAGCGTTGTCCATGAACACGACTCCGGTCAGGTAGATATTGATGTCAGGGTATTTTTCCTGAAACTTGTCCCTCATCTCGCGGGCAAACGCAACCACCTCCGGTATTTCGGCAGGGGATTCATTGGGGGTGTTTATTGTGGTGTTTATTCCCGTGATATCCGTTTTTTTCGTGATCAGGCGATTGAGCAGCAGGGGTTCAGCAAGAGCCACATCCTGAACCTTTTTCAATTGCTCGTCGGTGAACGATTCGGCGTTTTCCACCAGGTCCTGGACAACCAGGTCATCGCCTTCGGCCCAGGTGTATTGAAAATTGGTGATCGAATCGACACGCAGGGAATAAGGAATTTTCCAGGAAGCCCGAGTGATTTCTTCTATGATTGCCAACGTTTCACGTGTAAAAACATTGCCGTCCTTAGGTTCCACGGCAAACATCACATTATCGTTTTTGGTGTAGGTATTCTGCAAAGTTTCGAAAGCGACCAACTGCGGATTATCTTTGCTGAAGAACACCCGGTAGTCGGTGGCAAAACCGAGAAAGCGAGCGCCCGATGCCACCACAAAGACAAGGAGGAGAGTCGTGGGAATGATCAAC
>CAZVZT010000090.1:226-5723 GCA_964631515.1 uncultured Nitrospinaceae bacterium | reverse complement strand
GGCGATGCGTTGGCCAGAGCAAAGCGACACGCTTTTCTGGCCAGCCGCACCAATGCCTGGTTGTCCCTACCGATGTTAATCGGTATGATTGCCGCCAATCATGGTGGCATCATGGCGGGGTTCTAGCTCTCCCCTCTAAGGGAGGGGTATCTCCCAGCAACACCCCTTAAAAGAAAAGGACCGGTATCCATTCAGGTACCGGTCCTTTTTGCACCCCTTCTTTGCCACGAAGCTTCAAGTTTGGCTCATTCTACGGTCAACGCAGTCATGGGATCTAGGCGTGATGCCTTGAAGGCAGGCAACAGTCCAAAAACCATCCCGATCACCACGCACACCCCCGTACTAATGTAAATCGACTTGAGGTCAAGGAGCAAATCCCAAGATCCCCATAGCGCCGCACCCAGCGTGATCCCAACTCCAAGTGCAATCCCGGCGCCTCCGCCGAACAGACCGATCAAGATCGATTCAATCAGGAACTGACGAACGATGTCGCTTTTCGTTGCGCCCACGGCCCGGCGAACGCCGATTTCACGGGTGCGCTCCTTAACCGAGATGAGCATCACTGCCAGAATACCGATACCCCCGACCACAAGCGAAATCGCGGCCACACCGACAATGAGCCGGGTAAACAACTCCGAGGTTTCCTTTTTCAGATCTTCCAGGTCGACTTGACTGATGATGGTGAAATCGTCCTCCGCCTCATCAGGAAGTTTATGCCGGTCACGGAGAACGAGTTTTATTTGCTCAGCGACACGATCAATATTATGGCGCGAATCAGCTTTACAGTAGATTGTGGAAATATGCGTCTGATTCAGAACACGCCTCAACATCGAATTGATAGGAATGAGCAAAATATCGTCCTGGTCCATGCCATCGGAGTCCTGCCCCTTGGATTTAAACACCCCAATAATCCGAAATGGAATACCTTTGACACGCACGACCCTACCTAGGGGGTCGTCTTCACCGAACATGTTTTTGATGGCAGTCTGCCCGACCACGGCGACACGGCCGCCGAATTTCAGGTCGCGCTCGGAGAACATTTCGCCCACGGCAATATCATAATTTCGTACTGCTAAAAAGTCCGGTGTCGAGCCAGCAACATTTGTTTCAATAAAAGACTGCTGGTATTTCACCTTCAGTTGCTTGATCTCGAATGGTGCGGCCAGCGCCAGCCCTCTCACATCCTGCATGAGATGGTCCACATCGCGCAAGTTGAGGGTGGTCACATTTCCGGTGAGCCGCAGGTGTCCGCCACGCCGTTTCATTTCACCTGCATTGATTGTCACCAGATTCTCTCCCATCTTCGCAATAACACTCATGACCTGCTGTTGGGATCCTTGACCAATAGCGACCATGATGATGACCGCGGCAATCCCGATCACGATCCCAAGAGACGCTAGAAAAGTTCGACTCTTTTGCGACTTCAATGCAGTCAGTGCAATATTTAATGATTGGAGGGTTTTTTTCATCGGTCGATAAAATTATCGGAGTGTTTCGTCCGGATTCAGCCAGGCCGCCTTTCTCGCGGGATGAATGCCGAAGATGAGCCCAACGATCATGGAAAATCCAAATGCGAGGGCAAATGGCTCCCACGTGATCTTTGCGGGTATAAAGGTAGATTGCTGCAATGCAACGGAGAGCCCCAGGCCGAGCGCAATCCCCAGCCCACCACCCAATAGCGAAACGAATACCGACTCGAACAGGAATTGCTGGGTGATATCGGATCGCCGCGCACCGAAGCAGCGCCGGACACCGATTTCATGAATCCTCTCACGGATCGAAACCAGAAGAATATTCATAATCACAATTCCGCCGACCAGAAGAGATACTGTGGAAATAAGAAGGAGCATTCGGTTCATTGCCTGCTTTGATTCGGTGACCCACTGCATGATACCTTCCGGAGTGATGAATCGAAAATCGTCATCCGCCAAAGACGACAAACCATGATTGTGCCTGAGAACCTGCGTCACCCCATCCATGGTTTCCTCGACCAGCTCAGGACTCATCGCTACAACCTTAAGACTATGCAAATGAGACTTGCGCAGCAGGCGCGACATGGAGGTCGTGAGCGGGATAAGCGTCCGGTCGTCCGGATCGTAACCGCTTTCCGTGAGGCCTTTCTTTTCCAGAAGCCCGATGACCTCGAAAAACACCTGTCCTACTCTCACCTTTTTCCCGAGCGGATCTTTATCACCAAACAATTTTCGCGCAGGCGTGGCCCCGAGGACGATGACTTTTCGCTTCCGTTCCATGTCTGCATCACCAAAAAATATCCCATCCGTAATCTCCCACTGGCGTGCAGACCGCCATTCCGGTGTCACCCCATAGATACGCGTGGTAGTGAAATCCTTTTTATGAATGACTTTCATCCGTGTGCGTTGCCGGGGAATAACCATCCGGACGTTGGGCATAGCGCGGATATCGTCAGCGTCCTGCAAAGTCATGCTCGTCGTATTGCGCGAGCGCCCGAAGAACAAACGCCCTGCACCGGAATACACCGAAAACGAGTCGGGTCCGAATCCAAGACTGGCGATGCGGTTGAGCACCTTTGCCTTGGTTCCCTCCCCGATGGCTACGATCACCGTGAGCGAGGCGATACCGATCATGACCCCAAGAGTCATGAGGAAGGTGTTCCCCTTATTCAGCAGCAGCCCGTGCAGGGCTTGTGCGAGATTTCTTAAAATTCTCATTGGTCTGATCTGATTCGATCCGCCCGTCCCGCAGAGTCAGAATGCGCCGCGCATGTTTGGCAACAGAGAGATCATGAGTGATGACGATTATGGTTCGTCCTTCAGTATTCAGTTGGTCGAAAGTAGCCATAATTTCCGCTCCGTTTTTCGAGTCGAGGTTTCCGGTCGGTTCATCGGCGAAAAGTATTTTCGGATCGTTGATCAGCGACCGGGCGATGGTCACTCGTTGCTGTTCGCCGCCGGAGAGCTGTCCGGGTGTGTGGTTCAACCGATGCCCGAGTCCAATTCGCTCGAGGGCACGTTCGACCCGTTCTTTGGCTCCTTCGGGGAAGGTATGGCAATACAGGAGAGGCATCATCACGTTGTCGAGGGCGGAGACCCCGGGAAGCAGGTGAAACGCTTGAAACACAAATCCGATTTTTTCATTGCGAACGCGCGAGAGCTGCTGGTCGTTGAGCTGATCAACCTCTACTCCGTCCAGGAGATAGGTCCCGCTGGTCGGCTGGGCCAGGCATCCCAGAATGGTCATCAACGTACTTTTCCCCGCCCCGGAAGGGCCAACGATACTGATGTAATCACCTTCTTCGACGGTCATGGAGATTCCCTTCAAAACCTCGGTTTCCACTCCTTCATCCTGGTAGGTTTTGTAGATAGAATCAATCTCAATAATGCTCATAACTACCGTCTCCGGCGCCTGCTACTCTTTTCTTCTTTGGGCTTGATGAGGACACCAACCTCCTCGTTTTCGGAAAGGCCAGATACTACTTCTTGATCGTCGCCGTCACGCCAGCCAAGTTCGATGACTTTTTCGTCAGCCCCTCCGTTAGATTTCACAACGGCAAAAGATTTTTTACCCAACCGCTTGACCGCGCCACGCGGGATAGTCAGCGCATTCTTGCGCACGCCAGTAGTGACAACAATATTGGCCGTCATTTCTGGCCGTAGAAGAAAAATATTTTTTCTGTCGATTTCCAGCATGACTTCGTAGTTAACAACGTTGTCCTTGATGATCGCTTTTGGATGAATCTCACGCGCCCGGGCCACAAAAAACTTTTCTGGATAAGCGTCGACTGTGAACTTGACCTTCTGCCTCACCTTAACCTTGCCGATGTCTGTTTCATCCACGAAGGCGGTCACTTCCAACTTGCTTAGATCGATAAGGGTAACGAAGGTCGGTGCGCTGAGCCCGGCCACCACAGTCTCACCCTCTTGAGTCGAGACAAAGGCCACTATCCCATCAATGGTTGCGGTGATAGTCGCGTAGGACAACCGTGTCCTTTCCTCTCGTAAAGTGGCCCTCGCCTTCTCGACGACGGCCTCTTGTAGACGAACATCACTTTCGAGGCGAGATTCATTCAGTTTTAGTTCTTCTTCCGCAAGCTTGATCTGCGCGCCCAACACCATCAACCGCTCCTCCGCCTCGTCGACCGCCTTGTCCGAGACCACCCCTTCTTCTTTCAAGGCTTGATTGCGCACGAACATTTTTTCAGCCAAACCAAACTGGGCATTGAGTTCCTCCAACGTGGCTCTTGACTTGTTAATTTCCAGCGGCCTTTCATTGCGGATTTTTTCCAGACGCGCTTTCTCTGTCTTCAAGTCCGCCCTCACCCGGGCGACCCGCGCCAGAAGGTCTTCGTGCTCGATCGTTGCGATGGTATCCCCGGCACGTACAAAGTCACCGATTTTAACCATCAGCTTATTCAGTTGACCGGAAATGCGCGCGCCGATTTTCACCTCGGCGCCGGTCTTGAGCGTTACCGTACCAGTAGCCAGAACTTTCTGAAAAATATCCTTGCGTGTGGCCGGCTTAAACTCGTAATCTCCTAACGTGAGTTCATGGTCTTTCTTCCCAAGGAACAATCCCTGGAATGTCCCATCACGGACGAGCAACGCCAAAAAACCAATACCCACTACAATGATCAAAAATCCGCGAAGTTTCCCGGATAATCTCATGATATTATCTTTTCCTTCGTTTAACCCGGATAGCGACGAGTCTAACATATCGCTCGGTTGCCGGGCAGACCGAGAGTGTCTTAATTTTCATATCTTTAGTCATCTTCCCGCTTCTTCCCGAATCGGCAGATTTAACCTGTAACTTGAGCTAACTTATGCCCGAATCGGAAAACAAGGGTCCGGTCGCGAAATCACTCCGCAGATCCCTTAAATTCGTCCTGACCGCCGGACTTGTGACCGGGGTCCTCCTCGTTGGAGCCCTCTTTCTGGATCTGAATTCGTTCCGCCGCCCGATCATGGATGGATTGAGCCGTGCAACCGGACTCTCCATTGAAATCGAATCGTTGAATCTAAGCCTCTCTCACGGTCTGGAGTTACGTTGTGGTGGCCTGAAGGTTCGTTCTAGCGACGGTGCCCGCGAAATCTTCGCGGCAAATACCCTTTTCCTCGATGCAGAACTAGAACCCCTTTTGAGCCGGGAACTGAAGATCCAAAGCATCACCTTGATCCAACCGAAAATGAAAATATCTCTGGGTACGGTGCCCCCAGCCTCACCCCCTGCTACCCCGCCATCTACAGGAAAACCCGCTGAGGAGCCCCGGCCTGAAAGCAAAGCCGTGCCCGAACTTCTTCCCCCGTCGGATTTAATGGAACCGGTGTGGAATATCCTGAATCGACCCGACTTGTCTTTACGCACCGTGGAGGTTCGGGATGGGAAACTGACTTTTCTGCACTCAAGAACGAGTTCTCTCCCGACAGCGGAAACCCCCGTCCGCATCAACGCCCGGTTCGATCTCTCACGCTCAGAGTCGAATCAGTGCAACATCAAAGGTGAATTGTCACAGGTAGAAATA
>CAZVZT010000090.1:0-216 GCA_964631515.1 uncultured Nitrospinaceae bacterium | reverse complement strand
ACCTAGCTTCGGAACCCTTTCCCCTCACCGATCTCAACGTGCTCGCAGAAACTTTCGCTGAACCCGGCAGCAGAATCCCACCCGAGTTGAAGTCCGGGCAGGTAGAACAAGTATTCATCCATGTGGAAGGTTTGATAGCTCCCAATAACAACCCGCTCGAGGCACTTGTCATAAAGAGTGGATTCCAAATTAAAGACCTCGAGATCAAGCCCCCTG
>CAZVZT010000089.1:0-5724 GCA_964631515.1 uncultured Nitrospinaceae bacterium | reverse complement strand
ATTAAAATCACCGAGGCGGAGCACGCGCTTTTAGATAAATGGGAAGCCAAGAAGAATGAGAAATCCCGGCAAAAGTCCGTAAAAAAATTAAGAAAAGTACTGAAGAAGAAGGTGAAGTATGTGGGGGCGGCCAAATGTAACGGAAGCTGTCACGATCCTTACTACGAAGCCTGGAAGGAATCACCTCACGGGGGCACCTTTAACATACTGAAACCCGGCGAGCGGAAAGAAGCCAAGGAGCGGGTCAAGCTGGACCCCGAGAAGGATTACACGACGGACCCCCTCTGTTTGCGGTGCCATACCACAGGGTACAAGCAGCGAGGCGGGTTCAAGCCGGCAGGATCCAAGAGCAAGAAGGGCAAGGACACGGCCACCGCGATCGACCCTGATGAGCCGAGCCTGGAGCAGGTGGGATGTGAGATGTGTCATTCCGCAGCCGGGGGATCCCATTTCCGTGCTGTGATGACCGCGTCTAAGGGGAAATTTGACAAGGGGGATGTGGAGAAATACGGTCAACGCTTTGATTATGCCAACGTCTGTACCCGGTGCCACACGCATCCCAAGACCCCGTTCAAGCCGGATGTTCACGACAAGTACAAGTTCAATTTTGAGGAGCGGAAAGCGAAGGTTCATCCTATTGACAAGTACTGGAACGATGACAACCGGGACCAGAAAGTTGAGCTGCTCGAGGACCGTAAGAAGGAAGTTTCCCAGTCACCTCTTGTGATTGAAGATTTCGAGGTTAAGGACGGTAAGCTGAAGTTCAAGAAGGGGACCAAGCCCTATAGTTCGAAAAAGAAAACCTTCAACTACAAGAAGTGAACGGTTGGAGTACCGCGGTTCAAAACCTGGGAATGGTTTATCCTGTGACCGGTGAATTTTAACTTTAGTTTTCTACTCGCTGCAGCGTGGTTGTCCTTTAAGGAGGGCAACCACCGACCGCGGCGTCTATTGCGACTCCTTTTCATTGCGTGCCTGGGAGTCGTCTCCTTCGCTGGCCTTTCCCAGGCCCAGCCTCCATCTCCAAAACTGAATCAACCGGGAATCGAAGAGGTAGATCGTCCCCAGTGGAAGTTTTTCCGTTACCGGGAAGATTGGTCGGTGCTGAAAGACGTTCCGGAATCGCGGCGGGCCGATCCCTGGGACCGGATCAAGTACCTCCCGCTCGACGGGCAGGGTACGGTATGGGCTAGTTTTGGTGGCCATATGCGTCTTCGGTTCGAGGACTGGACGGACTTCTCCTTTGGTGCCCCCGCCACTTCTGACGACGCATTTTTGCTCTGGCGCCTGCTTCTCCACTCCGACTTGCACCTGGGGAAGAACTTTCGCGTGTTTGTCGAGGGAAAGAGTGCCTTGTCTGAGGGTCGTGACCTTCCAGATGGGCGACGGACCCTCGATTTCGACACCATTGCCCTTCAGCAGGCCTTCATCGATCTTCGCATTCATCTCCCCCGCCAGGCGACCCTGGTCCTTCGACCGGGCAGACAGTCCATGGGGTTTGGCAAGCAGCGACTGGTCAGTACCTTACCCTGGGGGAATACGCTCCGTGCCTGGGACGGGATCACGGGGATTTTGCAGGCTGGGGAATGGAAGACGCATGGTTTCTGGTCTCGGTTTGCTCCGGTGCAGAAATATGAATTCAATGACTCCGATGAGGGCAGCGAGTTTTTCGGAGTCTATGGCATGGGTAAGATCGCCCGCACCGGACTTGATCTTTACTGGCTGGGTATCGACCGTGAGGGACAATCGTTCAATGGAACTGCAGGCACTGAAAGCCGGCACACACTCGGGGCGCGGATTTGGGGCGGGTTCCCCAACACGTCATTCGACTACGACCTGGAAGGAGCCCACCAGTTTGGCAACCTGGGTTCCGGTGGTATCAATGCGTACATGGTCGCCACTCAAGTGGGCTACCGGTTCGCGGATGGGTGGGGGCGACCGCGTGTTTTCCTGGGATTCGACTATGCCAGTGGCGATGATTCGTCAGGAAGCGATGTGGAAACTTTTAATCAACTGTTCCCTCTAGGCCACGCCCACCTTGGATTTATGGATATCATCGGCCGCCAGAACATCATCGACTTCAATCAGGGCGTTGCCCTGCACCCAGCCCGCAAACTGACCGTAAACGCCAATGGCCATCTTTTCTGGCGTGCCTCCGATGCCGACGCACTGTACAATGCCGGCGGAGGCGTGGTTCGCACGGGCAATACCGCAACCGCCCGTAACGTTGGGTCTGAGGTGGACTTCACAGCCAAATTCAAATTCGACCGGCATCTTTTGGGGTTGTTTGGTTACAGCCATTTCTTTGCCGGTGACTTCATTCAGGATTCCGGAGCGGATAACGATGTCGACTTCATCTATCTTCAGTTTCAGTACACGTTTTAGAAAGTGTTATCGAGTGGGCGGGAACAAAAAGTGCGCGCGTTCCTTCTCAGTCCAGCGCAGTTTAAGAAAAGGTATTGAACCTGTATTATATTTTTTTATGAGAAGAAATTTTAAGTTTATTCTGAGTAGTCTGCTGCTTGCCCTGGTCATGGTCTTCTTGGAGACTGATTTGGGCTATACCCAGCCCCATAAGGCTTCACCGCAGACGAAGAACCACGAGCCTGGGGAACAGGCTGCCGGAATCAACGCTGAGCATGAAAAGTTTTTACAAAAATTTAAGGAAATCCCTCCGCAAGGAATGGTGTTGATTCCCGCGGGAACATTCATGATGGGTTCCACGCGAGGTGACAGGGATGAAAAGCCGATCCATGAGGTAACACTAGGTCCCTTTTTCATAGACAAGTTCGAGGTCACGCAACAGGAGTTTAAAAAAGTAATGGATTTCAATCCATCCATTTTCATAAGCGGAACTTTTACGGGTGGATACCTTGAGTCCGGAGAGTCCGGTGAAGAACCTGCCAAGTTCAAGGGCCACCATCGACCCGTAGAGAGAGTGACGTGGCACGAAGCCAATGAGTATTGCCAAGCAGTGAACAAGCGCCTTCCCACCGAAGCTGAGTGGGAATATGCGGCACGTGCCGGAAGTACAACGAAATTTTACTGGGGCGATAGATCAGATGTTTCTTTTTCCTGGACTGCCAAAAATGCGAGAAGTCGATCCCACCTGGTTGGGCAAAAGAAGCCCAACGCGTTTGGCCTCTATGACATGTCAGGGAACGTTTGGGAATGGGTGGTAGACTGGGAAAACTCATACAGTGAACAGCCTGAAACCAACCCAAAGGGTCCGGCGAGCGGCATCAACAAGATCATGCGCGGCGGGTCCTGGTATGCCCACCCCAACTATTCCCGCTCCACTTATAGAGGCCAGAACAGCCCGACGATAAGGTACACAGATATCGGGTTTCGCTGTGTCTTAGCTCCCCAGTGATAAAACCTGCCAAGCCGATGGTGGAATAACCGGAACTGTTAAAGGCTAACGCGTCCCATGGGGCATTCTTAGATTTAACTGGCTATTTTCTATGAAATGTATTAGAATGCCTCAAAATTTAGTGGTTGTAGCCGTCTAGAGAATTACAGGTGTGCCGCCAAGATGGATGTAACGTTTTGGTTGAGCAGCATCCGACCTTCCTCGGTTGTCGATTTTTTCCCCCGTTTTCTCAAAAAGCGCAAATCCCCTAAAACATTGGAATGTTAGTTGCCCAGTTTTCGCACTCGAAATCTGATTGTGATCCTGTGGAACTGGTGTTCGTCATGATCATGCTTTAATAACTGTTCAAGTAAAAAAAAGGAAATTATGTTAACAGATACAATTACGTGTTCCCCGCAAGATGGATTTAGCACCCTGAACCTGATCAAACCTATTCACCGTGCTGTGCGTGAGGAAGAATATACCCTCCCCACCCCGATTCAAAAACAGGCCGTTCCACACCTTTTACAGGGCCGCGATCTATTAGGGTGTGCGCAAACGGGAACGGGAAAAACGGCGGCCTTTGCATTGCCCATACTGCAGAGACTGGCAGAGAACCCTCAAACCCCCGACTCCAAGAGCGTGAGGGCGCTGGTGCTCACACCCACCCGCGAACTGGCTGTTCAGATAAGTGAAAGTTTTAAGGTTTATGGGCGATACCTGAAATTAAACCAAACCGTTATTTATGGAGGGGTGCGGCCGAAACCACAAATCCATTCGTTAAAGAGAGGGGTGGATATTCTAGTTGCGACCCCGGGAAGATTACTCGACCTGTTAAATCAGCGTTGTCTCCGGTTGGACAAGATCGATATGTTCGTACTTGACGAAGCGGACCGGATGTTGGATATGGGCTTCCTGCCCGATATCAAGAAAATATACTCAATGGTTCCGAAAAGCCGTCAGTCCATATTGTTTTCTGCGACCTTGCCAGACGAGATCCTCCGCCTCACACGCGACTTTTTGAATGACCCGGTCAAGATCACGGTGAATCCCCCGGCCAGTACAGTCGAGAAGATCGAACAGAGGGTTTTATTTGTTGATCGGGAGAATAAGGGCGCCTTGCTTGAATCCGTCCTGCAGGATGAAAGCATTGAAAGAGCACTCATCTTCGCCCGAACAAAACACGGGGCCAATAAAATTGTCAAGAACCTGAATAAGGTTCGTGTCAAGGCAGACGCAATTCACGGTAACAAGTCTCAAACCGCACGAATGGGAGCACTGAAGAAATTTCGTGAGGGTAAAGTGAGGGTTCTGGTCGCAACGGACATAGCCTCGAGAGGATTGGACGTAGAGGGCATTACCCATGTCATAAACTTTGAACTGCCCAACGAAGTAGAAAGTTATGTGCATCGAATTGGCAGAACGGCGCGAGCCGGTGCGGCTGGGATGGCACTCTCATTTTGCGATGCAGGCGAACGCGGGTATTTGAAAAATATCGAGAGGACAATAAACCGTGTTGTTAAAGTTGTGGATGATCACCCCTATCATTCTCAAACTGTTGCATCAAGGGGAAGAAACAAAAATGGGGCAGGCGGTAAAGCTTTTGGCAACCGCAAAGCTAAAAATAACAATTTTACTTCCCGGCCCGCGGAAAGGACCAGGAAACCTTCAAGCGGAAGAAACCACCCTGCGGCCAAGCAGGGCAAAATCGTAAGACTTCGCCGCAGACCATCCAAATCTTAATTTGGGTGAGCCGCTGCACTTGGCCTATTTGTTCTTTGAGGTCTTCTGAGGGTAGTGGTGTTCTTTTTATTCTGGGCTAACTAAAATATGGTTAACGGAGAGATACTTTCTTCTCAAACCAATAGGAAAGGACAAGTCATGATCAAGAAAGACTCTGTGGTCACATTGGGCTACATCCTGAAAAAAGGAAACGGTGAGGAACTGGACCGTTCCAACGCTGCCGAGCCTTTGGCCTACCTGCACGGACATGGCCAGATCGTGCCCGGACTCGAGAAGGCCCTGGGGGGGCTTGCCGTCGGAGACAAGAAGGAAGTGACGGTGACGCCGCAGGAGGGTTACGGCGAAGTGGATCCGCAACTCAAAATGAAAGTGAGCCGCGACAAGTTTCCGGCCGATGCAAATATGGAGGCGGGTATGCAGGTTACCGCCAATATGGAAGGCGACAAGCAGACTCACTTCACTGTGCAGGGTGTCGAGGGCGATGAGGTGATACTCGATGGAAACCACCCGCTTGCCGGAGAAACGTTACACTTTTCTGTGGAAGTGATTGAAGTTCGACAGGCCACGGCCGAGGAACTGCAGCACGGTCACGCGCACGGTGCGGGAGGGCACCATCACTGACGGTTTGC
>CAZVZT010000088.1:0-5823 GCA_964631515.1 uncultured Nitrospinaceae bacterium | reverse complement strand
TTTCCTCGGGTTCCTTACCAGGAGGGAGCGGTGGACCACAATCTGGACAGAACAACCCGCTGGGAGGGAGTTGAGTATTGCAGAAGTCGCAGTAAGCGACATCTCTTTCTCCATTTGAACCCTCCCTACCCGGCTGCAAGTTTCCGGTCAGACTATCGTTCATTGCACCATACTCCTTCAGCTTAGCCCATAGATGGCACTGTATTTGGTTTTGAGGTGTTCTACAAAAATATCCGGATTCAACCCTTCACCGGTTACGCGACGTGCCAGTTGGTCGGGTGTGTACAGTCTGCCTTGCCGATGAATTTTTTCGTTGAGCCATGTTTTAATGGGAGTAAAGTTTCTGGATCCGATGTGATCATCAATGTCAGGAAGTTCCTTTTCCATCGCTTTATAAAACTGGCAGCCATACATGGCTCCAAGCGTGTAGGAGGGAAAATAACCAAACGCGCCCCCACTCCAATGCACGTCCTGCAACACACCCAGTGTATCGGTCGGCGGGCGGATGCCCAGATACTCCTCCATTTTATCATTCCACACCGCGGGCAAATCGGCAACCCGGACTGTACCGTCAAACAACCCCCTCTCTATCTCATAACGCAAAATGATATGCATGGGATACGTCACTTCATCCGCTTCCACGCGAACAAGTGAAGGCATGCTCTTATTGATCGCCCTATAAAGGGGTTGCGCAGTCACGCCCTGGAAACTCTGTGGGAACATTTCAGCAAATGCATCAATATAATGGTCACAAAAGCTACGCCCCTGCCCAATCATTCTTTCCCAGAGCAATGACTGTGACTCATGAATCGCCATGGTCAACGGTTCCGAAACAGGCAGGTCCGGGTAATCGGACATACGGCCCTGCTCGTACAGACCGTGTCCGGTCTCATGGATTATCGCGTAAAGTGATTCAATGAAATTATCCGTCCGGTAGCGTGTGGTGATACGTACATCGGTGGGGTGACCTCCGCCACAGAATGGGTGCACCGAAACGTCCATTCGGCCCCAGTCAAAAGAAAAACCCATTTCTTGGCTGATGCGCCGGGCCAAAACCTCCTGCTTCTCGATGGCAAACTCTCCTTCGAGAAACGAGGTATCCGGGCAGTAATCAGAATCCGCGATGGATCGGATGAGCGGGAGCAATTCGGTTTTGAGGCTTTCGAACATGGGCGTAATCTGCTCCATCCTCATATCCCGTTCATAGAGATCGATGTTGGCGTCGTAGGGAGCCAACTCAGGGAAAGCGTAACCCGCCCACTGCTTTTTCAATTCTATGAGCCGCTCCAGGACGGGGGCAAAGTCATCAAACCGGTTCTCCTTACGCGCTTTGGCCCACACATGGTGTCCGCGCGAACTCAATTCAGCAATATCCTGAACCAATTCCTTTGGGATCTTAGTTTCCAGTTCGTACTCACGCTTGGCTTCCTGGATATTGCACCATTCGACATCAGAGAAATCAGTAGCATTAGCCCGCTTCAACCCATTGAAAAGGTCAGCAAGGGCTAGATGAGTGGATTTTTCATGCAGAACCCCGGCGAGTGCAGACATTTGTTTGGCGCGTGCTTCCGCTGCCCCCTCAGGCATGATGACCTCCTCATCCCAATGCATGATGCTCATCACTCCACCCAATCGGCTGCGCTCTTCCAGCCTGTGAACCAATTGTTGGTAGAGATTCTTGTAATCTCGATCCATGGTAAGAATTTAACCGAGGATAAATAAAGATACGAAGACGGGATCCGATGACCGGAGGCATGTCCCAAGCGTTATAATTATATTTACTGACCCAGAAAACAGCAAGGCAAACAACTCATATGAAGGTGACAAAAATTAGATAGGAACTCCATGTGTGAGGGAAAAGTTTTTGCTCAGTGTTCTCCATTGCCCCTGTGGTATATTGGAGCTCATTTTTGATCTTCTGGTTGAGTTCTCATGGAATCCAACGAATCGATTCAAGCGCGGCTCAATGTTCTCAGCAAAGCCCTCATCAGTGAGGAAAACTCTGTTCAGTACTACGAGGGACTGTTGGGAAAAACGCCAGATAATACAGAAGAAAGTCTTGGTACTCGGCGAATGTACGAAGACCTGCGCGACGAGGAGAAAAAACATGTCGCAAAGATTCAGTCTCTCATAGAGTACTGGAAAGGGCAGCTTGAAGGCTCCTGACCCCTCCCCCCTCCAGCTGGCTTACCTTTCAAAATAGCCAAGCGATATTTAGTTAGTCTTTCCCGCTTGTCCCTACTTGACACTTGCTCTTACTTCCTCACACCTGTTTTCCTTGACAAAATAAGCCTATAAAGTTAAATTGAAAACTATTCTCATTATTAATCAGTAGCTTGTAAGGAAATTTTTAACCGCAGACTACTGTCCAAATTCGAGCATTTACAATGAATCAAACAATTTATACCCGCGCAGTGCTAATAGCCCTCTCGTTAGCATTTTGTATTTCTTCCGCTTCATATGCGGCAACAGAAACTCAGCAGGGGAAAATTAAAAAAATAGTGATGATGATGGACATCGTCGCTAAGGAGTTCGCTATAGGAATTGCTCCTGAAGGCAATAAAATCATCGTCCAAGCAGAATATGAAGAAAGTAAGGTATTTCTCGCCCAAGCGTTCGAGCGATACTCCAGTCTAGCCCCTGCCCTAGGCAATGAATCCGCTACCAATTCAATTGAACAGAAATTCAGGGCATTGACTAAAGACGTCAACTCCAAGGTCAAGCCTGCACGGATACGCGCCGCAGTGAGTGATATCAATTCCCAATTATTGGAGATCACTGGAACGAAGATAAACAGCAGTCCCACCACACCGGTATCACTGGACAGCGGGAAGCACATTTACCTAACCAACTGCCAAGTGTGTCATGGTGCAGCGGGCAAGGGGGACGGCCCGATCGCAGGTCAACTCAATCCGGCACCCGCTGTTCTGTCCAACCCTGAAATCACAGGCGATGAAAACACCACAGCCTATGACAATTTCCAGGTGATCAGCGTGGGTATCGCCAATACCCCCATGCCGGCCTGGGCCGACATTTTAACGGAACCGGAAATGTGGGATGTCACATACTACATCCGCTCCTTTTCCAACGAAAACGTCAAATTGCCGCTGGTAAGCACCGGAGTGGCCCCCGCAGACAGCTTGGACGATCCCGCAAAGCGGACCAAAAAAACGATCGCCGAAGTACGCCTCCTAATCGACCAAAGCCTTCGGACCTTCAAGGACAGCCGCATCGAAGAAGGAGCTGAGCAGGCGTTTGACGCTTACCTCGCCTACGAAAATATAGAGTCCGGTCTCATCAGCAAAAACAAGGAACTGGGGCAACGCCTTGAATCTTCTTTCAGCAGATACCGGGCGGAAATCAAGCGTGGAGCTGACCTCAGACATGTTGAAAAAATTCACGCTGCCCTGCATTCCGATCTGGACCGTGCCCTGGAAACGCTAACCCAGGAGGTGGGGTTCGTCGGATTATTCATTCAATCACTTTCGATCATCGTGCGAGAAGGTTTCGAAGCAATCCTCATTATTGTAGCGCTGATCACTTTCCTGATTAAATCACGCAACGAAGACAAGCTTAAATCAATTTATCTTGGTGTAAGCGCGGGAATTATTGGGAGCTTTATCACTGCATACATCCTGCATGAGATTCTTCATATCAGTGTTTCCAGCCAGGAGGTTTTAGAAGGTTGGATTATGCTGCTAGCGGTCGTGGTCCTGTTCTGGGTGAGCTACTGGTTAATCTCAAAAATAGAGGCCCGAAGATGGCAAAGCTACATCACTAAAAAAATGCAGGCCGCTGTAAGTACGGGAAGCGCGCTCACCCTAGGCCTGGTTGCATTTTTGGCCGTTTATCGTGAAGGATTCGAAACAATACTGTTCTACAAGGCTCTGTACCTATATGCAGGAGACTCATCCGGGGGAATCGTTCCTGGATTTCTACTGGGCTGCCTGATACTCGCTGTCGTGTACTACTTGATCAGCAAGGTCGGTGTGAGGGTGCCCATAAAATGGTTTTTCACCGTAACGAGTGTTTTTCTTTATTACATGGCATTTACTTTCATGGGAAAAGGGCTTCATGAATTACAAATGGGACAGGTTATTCCGATGTCCCCTGCCCTGTTCGTCCCAAAAATTCCCTGGATAGGAGTTTATCCGACCTGGGAGACGTCCATCGGCCAAGGCGTTCTTGCACTAGCATACATTTTCGCCCTTATCTATACCTTCGGGGTAAAACCAGAAGTGGAGTCAAAACAGATTCAGGACGAAGCCAGCCATATCCAGCAGGACATCGCTGCAGTACATAATCTGGTCGAACATATTTCCCACCATGCCAAACGGTGTGAAATTTTTTTAAAAGACACGCGCGATCAGGATTTGAAAGAGCTATCGGACCATCTCAAGGAGATTGACACAAAGGTTCACGAGCTATTCGATCATGTCCAGCATGTGGAAAACCGTGTGCAAGACGAATATGAACGCCTAGGCCGTACGGAGATTATTGAAAAAAGACAGAAGGGGTTGTCTTGAATTTTAAAAATTTTAAACACACCCGATCGCTCCACAAGTGGACTGGATTTGTCTGCTCGGTGTTTTTCATCATCCTATCTATTTCCGGTGTCCTTCTCATGCACCGCGGCACATTCGGTTTGAACGATGCCGAGGTAAGCGGGGCTTATCTTCCCGATAAATATTTTCGTGTAGAACACGCAGCGCGCACCATCCAAGCCGTCACCACATCTGGAGGTAAGAATCCGGAAGTATTTGTCGGAACCAACCATGGGCTGTACCGCTCTCGAGACGGCGGGAATACATGGTCTGAGTTGAAGGAGGGATTATTCAGCCAAGACATCCGCGCAATCGCAGTGCATCCGGACACACCCCAAGTTGTGTTTGTTGGAACATTGGTTGGCATATTCAAATCTGAGGATGGAGGCGACAGTTGGACCGAATGGCTGGAAGCCGCAAGCGGCCTATCCAGCGTTGAAGTGAACGATCTTGCCATCCCCTCGAACAACCCCGACACCCTCTTCGCAGCTACCCAGGGAGGACTTTTTATTTCGGAGGATGCAGGAGAATCATGGAAACCCGTTTTTCAGGGCGGAGAATATAAAGATGATGTGGAAGTCCAATTTATACGCTTCTCAAAATCCGATGCATCGACTCTGTACATTGGCACAAGCCACGCCATGGTTCGAAGTAACGACGGCGGCCACGCTTGGGAAACAGTTTGGGAGAATACAATCTCCGCCCCCATATCCTTCCTCTCTTTAAAGACAGAACCGGAATTTATCTACGTGGGGACACCCGACGGGCTTTACAAGTCGTTTAATGGAGGACGGAACTGGATACGGGACCCTCATAAAAAACTAAAAAACGTCACATCGCTCTACGGGATTCCTAGCAATGCTTCCCAGCTCTATGCCGTTGCCAAAGGAAAACTTTATGTCACCAAAGATGGCGGCGACTCTTGGGAATTAGCGGATAACTTCAAAACCCATCCACTTTCTGATCCCATAAAATCGGAACTGATTTTTGGGCTTGCAAACTCATCCACTCTCTTCGCCGGAACCGATGCAGGCCTTCTTGTATCCCATGACGATGGAAAGCGTTGGGTATCACATAATCTAAGCAGTGAAACGCAACCGGAAACTGAAGTTCTAAAAATGGACTTGGTAAAACTCATTACCGAAATTCATACCGGGAGATTTTTTGGCGGATATTTTGTTCTACTGATGGACATCGCAACCCTGGGGCTCGTATTTCTTATATTGACGGGCGGTTTGATCACCCTATACCGGAATCAGGTTACTAAAAGAAAAAGAAG
>CAZVZT010000087.1:0-5841 GCA_964631515.1 uncultured Nitrospinaceae bacterium | reverse complement strand
ATTTTGAACATCTTTTCCTGAATTTCCTTGCTGTGGATACGAATACTCCCACCGCCGATCTCGTTTCCATTCAGAACCAGATCATACGCTCGTGCCCGTACTTCGCCGGGAGCAGACTGCAGTTTGTCGAGATCATCTTTCATGGGCGAGGTGAAGGGATGATGCATGGCGACGTAGCGTTTTTCCTCCGCATCGTACTCGACCAGTGGGAATTCTGTGACCCACGCAAGCCTGATTTGATTTTCGTCGATCAGTTTGAGCAGTCTAGCTGTGGCAAGGCGCACGTTGGCGAGAGAGTCCGCCACAATCGCTGGCGTATCGGCGGAGAACACAATTGTATCGCCCGGTTCGCCATCCACTGTTTCGATAAGTCGGTCAAGCATTTCCTTGTCGAAAAACTTGATGATCGGCGACTGTAGGCCGTCCTCTTGGATTTTGATCCAGGCCATGCCCTTCGCGCCGTAAGTTTTGGCGACTTCGGTGAGGTCGTCGAGAGCCTTGCGCGAAAGTGACTCGGCGCTTCCCTTGACGTTGATCGCCTTGACCTGTCCGCCCGCATCCAGCGCTTGGGTGAACACTTTGAACCCGGTCCCTCGTACCACTTCTCCCACGTCCACGATTTCGAGCCCGAACCGAAGGTCAGGTTTGTCCGTGCCGAACCGGTTCATGGAATCCTTGTATTTGAGAACAGGAAAGGGAGTCTCGACCTCGATACCAAGTGTCTCCTTATAAATAGTGGCTATCATTTCCTCGGCTAAAGAGAAGAGCTGGCCCTCATCAACGAAAGACATCTCCATGTCGATCTGGGTGAACTCCGGCTGCCGGTCCTGCCGGAGATCTTCATCGCGGAAGCATTTGACAATCTGAAAGTACCGGTCCATGCCCGAGACCATCAGGGTTTGCTTGAACAGTTGCGGTGATTGGGGCAGGGCGTAAAACTTTTTTGGGTTAAGGCGACTCGGGACCAGGTAGTCGCGAGCACCTTCCGGAGTGCTCTTGGTGAGGATGGGTGTTTCTATCTCGATGAACCCTTTGTGGTGCAACACGTCGCGGACGGCGCGCGTGATTTTGTAACGCAACTCGAGGTTCCTCTGCAGTTCTAAGCTGCGCAGATCGAGGTAGCGGTGTTTGAGTCGCAGGGCCTCCCCAACCTCTTGGTTCTCCCAGCAGGAAAACGGTGGGGTGCTGGACGGATTCAAAATTTCGAGTTCGTCGATATAAACTTCGATTGCGCCCGTTTTGAGTTTGAGGTTGACCATGTCCTCGGGTCGCGCACGCACTTTCCCCTGGACGGAAATCACGAAATTCCCCCTCAGCGACTGCGCCTCCTGGTGGGCCAGCTTATCGATTTGTGGATTGAGGACCACCTGCGTGAGGCCCGTCTTGTCCCACAGGTCCACGAAGATCAGTCCACCGTGGTCACGCCGAGTATGCACCCAGCCGCAAAGAGTGACCACTTCACCAATATTTTTTTCCGCTAACTCGCCACAGGTGTGGGTGCGCTGCATCTCAGAATCCGTTCAAAATAAAGTCGGGAAGACGTAAAAGGTCAATCAACATACTGAAAATAAGGGGGACTTGCAAGGGGATTCATGCTGGGTCCGGAGCCGACGAATGGGTCGGATCATTTCCGAAGGGTGTGCGATGGAACTTAATCTTCTACCTGCTCAGGAGCTACGCCAGCTTCCTCGGCGCGTCGCTCTTCTTCGAGGGCTTTCTGTTCTTGGATCTTTTTTTCCGCTTCGTACCTGGCTTGTTCCTCTTCCAGTTGCTTCTTGCGGAGTTGGTATTCGATCACCATTTGTGGTTTGACCTTGACGGCGACGGGAATATTTACTGTGCCACAGGAACGTACGCACACGCCGCATCCGGTACAGACCCTCTTGTGAAAGACCGGCTGGTTGTCTTTGTCTTGCGTGATAGCTCCTGGGATGGGACAGTCGATGACGCACTGCTGGCAGAACGTGGCCCCGTAGGCCCGACATTTCTTCTTGTCGAGGATAGCATAACCCATCTTCACGTCGGCCGGCCCCTCCACCGGCAGTAGCGCGCCGTCGGGACACGCCGAAATGCAGTGCAGGTCATCGCACATGACGCAAGGCTTCTTTTTGGGGTCGATGTAGGGTGTGCCCATGACTAGGAAGCCGAATTTCTTAGGTGCCTTCACAATGGCGTCCTTAGGGCAGGCGTGGATGCACTTGTCACAACGCGTGCAGTCCTGCAAAAACTGCCGCTCGGTGATTGCCCCCGGCGGGCGAATCAGCGGAACGCGCTTAGTGACTTTGTCGACCGCTTCATTGACCTTGTCGATTTTGTCCTGGACCGACTCTACTGCAGGTTTGGCAAAAAAGTGTACCCCCTGCTTGAGGAGGCCGCGCCGGTCGTATTCTTGGTCGGCTTCCTCCCCATCGTCCACCCGGTCCAGCAGTTCTTCCAGGTTACTTTTTTTCGTAACCGTCGGGATAGGAAGTTCGTCTTCTTCCGGGTCCTCCAACTCTGCAGGAACGACCAGAGGTTCCTCCGCTTCTTCAAGTTTGGAGCCCGGACGAAACCGTGAGACGAGGCGTTTGAAAAATCCTTTCTTCTCGACCGGGGACGCGTCTTCTTCTGATTCGATGGCGGTGACCTCCTCCTCTTCTTCTGTGGCTTCGGCGGGTTCGTCAAGTTCTTCTTCCTTGTCGTCGCTGGGTTTTTCTTCTATGGATTCGGCAAAATCCATGAAATTTCCAAAAGAGAACAAGTCGCGCCGGGAGACGTCTTTTTCTTTCTCGGGTGGTTTCGGTTTTGGGGTGATGGCCTCGCGGTCGAGGCTCAAGGGGGTGATTTCGGGTGAAGAATCATCGCCGCGCTGATCATGGCTTATGTTGTCTGTGCCCGTCGCGCGTTTCTTCGGTATTTTTTTGTCCTTGAAGGTTTTTTTTGCGAGGCGATATCGGAAGTCCATAGCTTGTAGGTGCCTCAAGCATGAATGGTTTGCGAAATAGAACTTTTCCCCCGTGGCTTCTTCTGCGTGAGATATCGTGCTAGGAGAAAAGTCGACACCCTTCCCTCCTTTTTTTCTTTGGAGGATGTCTTGCAGTAATTATTTTTCGTTTATTCCCAGCCAAACTCCTCGGCGATGAATTTATAGTCGTACCAGTTTTGGACGTCGGAGTTTTCCAGCATGTATTCGTCCGTTGCCAAGACCAGCGGATGCCCTTTGTTGACATAGGATTGTGCTGTAGGAAAACGCAGGATAAAGATGGTCACCGCGATGCATGCCAGTTCCATGATGTCCGGCTGGGCCTTGACCTGCTCCATCACCTCCTCGGCGTTATCGGCGGTGATGCCCTGAAACATTCCGGCAGTTTTTTCTTCCAGTTCCATTCGTTCGTCGCAGATTTTGGCGGCACGCATCTGCAGTTCCAGGATGCGGTTGTAATCCTCCTGGTCAAATTCGCCGTCCATTTTCCCGTCGTCCCAAACTGAGCCGTCGACTCGTCTCTCGCCGGCAGAATCTTTGCGTTCGGCGGTTTCACAGAATGTCAGATTTGCTTCGTCAAGCATGATTTTAGCTTTGGTTTCGGTACTGGGTTCCCGGGTTGACATGATAGTTAAAAATTCTCCTTAAGAATCGAGGTCAATGTTCCGGCTTCGTTTTTCTTGGGCTCGGTAATTATTTCATTCGTGGAGCCTGCCGGATTGAATGCTAACGTGACCAATAATGCTACCACTAAACTTCCATCGAATCCTACAGAAAACACAACGATTTTTGGGCTCGATCCCTTGGTTTTCTTTGCGTTTGCCGCTTCTTTGCTGTTTAATATTTCGTAATCGATATGGCAATTTTCAAGTTCCCGCGGTCGGTTTGCTCTCCGCCGGGACCTAGATTAAACGGTTATGAAAAAAGTTCTCCTGTTATTTCCCCCGGAATGGGTCCCCACCGCCCCTTATCTGGCGCTCCCAAGCATCACCGCCGTCCTCCGGCAGAACGGGATCGCCGTGGTGCAAAAAGATATCAATGTTGAGATGTACGACCACATTTTCACCCGTGGGTTCCTCATGTTCATTAAGGGGCGTATCGAGGACCGCCTCAAGGGGTTGAGAGAAAAGGCAAGAATGGGTGCGGCCACGGCTGAAGAGCGGGAGCTCAAGAAGATGCTCAAGGCCTACTCCTACATCGACCTCGAACATCATATTGCGAAGGTCGAACAGGCCAAGGAGATCATGCGCGGGCCGGAGTTCTACGACATCGTCAAGGCCGAGGAGTCGCTGAACGCGTTCCGAGAAGTGATGGAATACGTCTCCGCTGCGTATTACCCTGCGAGCATCCAGTTTTATCCGGTCGAGAGCAACCTGAATATTTACCGTCCCTGGGTGTCTGACGACCTGCTGAAGGCTCCACACGACGAGAACGTCAATGTATATGCAGACATCTGCAGACAGCTTGTGTTCTCTGCGATAGAAGACGAAAAGCCTGACGTGATTGGTATCTCTGTTGGTACGCCGGTGCAACTCATGTCGGGTATCACCTTCTCCACACTTATCAAGGAGAAGTATCCAGATATCCACGTGACCATTGGCGGGAACATCATCACCCGTCTACGTGACGAGTTTCCGAAGAAAGAGAAATTTTTCGGCACGGCGTTCGACTCGATCATCTTCTATGAAGGTGAACAAGCGATGGTGCGGCTGGTGGAGGCGCTCGACGGCAAACTGCCAATGGAGAAAGTCCCCAACCTCATCTACCGTGGCGAGGACGGAAACATCCGCGTCAACGAGACACATCAGGAAAAAGTAAGCGAATTGCCGCCGCCTGATTTCGAAGGGATTCCGTGGGAGAAATATTTTTCACCCGAACGTATCGTTCCCTACCTCGGAACACGCGGATGCTACTGGGGTAAATGCACTTTCTGCGACCACGGTGCGGGCTACATCGATCAATTCCGAGCTAAGCACGCCGACCAGATCATCGAAGAACTGGCACACCTGAAAAAAACCTGTAACGCCAAACATTTTTTGTTTACCGACGAGTCGTTTCCTCCGGCACTGTTTAAAAAACTGCCGCCGCTTATGATCGAAAAAAACCTCGATATTTACTGGACCACTCTCATAAGGTTCGAGTCGAGTCTACTGGAGCCCGAAGTGTGGGACCGCGCGGCGGAATCTGGGTGCCGGTCACTTTATTTCGGGCTGGAGTCCGCCAACGACCGCGTCATCAAGTTGGTAAAAAAAGACACCAACATTGACGCTGCCGTCGTTAACCTCACCCAGGCGAAGCGCGTCGGCATCTGGAGTCATGTCATGGCGTTTTACGGATTTCCCACCGAGACTGAAGAAGAGGCCGAGGACACGCGAAAGTTCCTGCTCGACAACCAGGACATCATCCACTCCGTCGAGATGTATTTTTTCGTTTTATATAAACATGCGCCGGTGATGAAGATGCTTGATCAGCTTAAGATGAGTGTGAAAGACATTCCAGATCACGACTTCGCACAGGATTTTTACTACGTTCCCGAGAATGGCCAGACGGTAGAAGAAGCTATGACCCAGTATGAAAATTTTTATAAAAACGATTTCGATCCCTGGGCGCTACGCATCAATGCGCGCGAGCACGTCTTTTTGTACATCACCCACTATGGTACCAACAACCTGCCTCATTTGTATCTCAAGAACGATCCCGAACCTGCCTCAGCTACGCCGTAGGAAAAGTACTCACATTTATTTAAATTAAGAGTAGCGGGCGGTCCTATCGTTAGTTGTTGCGGGTAAACCCACGTAAGGGAATATCGGAATCGATCTGGGGGTCCATTGGTGGTTTGGGGGTTGCTTCTTCTTCGGGGATGGGGGGTGTTTTCTGTT
>CAZVZT010000086.1:0-5842 GCA_964631515.1 uncultured Nitrospinaceae bacterium | reverse complement strand
CCTTTTCCCCGTGGGTCCGGCTATTGTTTTTTTGGTCTGCGTTTCCCGGATTTATTATATATCTATGTAGAGCCCGTCTTCACGGGCAGCGACCTTGTAGGTGGGCACAACAGAGGTGCGGTCAAACTTGCATATTCCACGCTTGATATTCCACAGGCATTCCTGCCCACTACAACTGGCGAACATGCCTTGAAGGTTGGGCACCCGCCCGAGACTAGCACCACAAATCGCGCAACGGTCGGTGATGGCATAATATTTTCCTTCCACCTGAAACAGGGCAAGTTCGTACTTGATGGTAGTGTAAGGATGTTCAAAAAAAACCCTCTTCCCACTTCCTTCGATTGGAGCGTCTTCAATTTCTAAAATTTTAACTTGGGACATGAGCAGAATTTATTCTTTGGGCAGATAGGGGCCATACCGGTCACGATAATATTTTTCAAGCTCGTACCGGAAGCGTCCTTTCAGATGCGGCATCTGTTCACCCGCATCATGGTCAAACTCGACATATTTCTCAGATTTTTTCTGAACATCCTCGGGACGTTCAATATTGGGGTCGAGGTAGGCATCTCCCAGTGGAGACCCACCGACAATGAGGCCTTGACCCTTCTTGATCCATCGGCCAAGCATGATGCGTTCCTCATCTGTATTCTGTTCGATCGACATAACAAAGTCCCACTAAAAATATTCGAATTTAGATAGCCGGGGCGTTGCCCCCTTGCCGCACGAGGAGCAATAAGGTAGCATAGGCTTTACTCCATTTTCAATTTAGATGGCTACTTCGCTGTCATTTTTTTTAAGGAACAAACAGAAACCGTTATGTCAACAAAAGTCGATTCTACCAAAACAGCTGAGGACTGGTTTCAGGGGGGGCTGACTGCCGGGCAAACGGGCGATCCACGGACCTGTTTGGAATCTTACAAGAAAGCCATTGAGATCGATTCGGACCATTTCCTGGCTCATTTCAACCTGGCTATCCGTTACGGAAAAATCACCATGAACATCGAGGCGGCCCGCCACTTCCGGGAGGCCCTGCGCCTGAAACCCGAATCGCCCATGGTTCATTACAGCCTGGCCGTAGCATGCAACCTGATTGGGGAAACAGATAATGCATTCCATCACTATAAGGAAGCAATCCGCATCAACCCCGATTTCGGCAAAGCGCTCAGTAACCTGGCGATGCTTTATTACTCTATCAAGCGGGGGAAGGAAACCATCCATTACCTGTTGAAAGCCGTCGAGGTATTTGGGAAAACCGGGGACGAATTCATGGCCGATAACGCCCAAAGTATCCTCAAGGACTGTTATAAAGAATTCAACCTCACAGAAAACGACTGTCAGACGCTTTGACAGGGACCTTTGCCACTAGAAGGAACCTATGGATTTCGACGTAGTCGTTATCGGTGGCGGTTCAGCAGGATACGCTGCAGCAAACGCGGCGCAATCGGCCGGAGCTCGCGTCGGCATCGTCGACAAAGGTCCGTTGGGAGGACTTTGTATCCTACGTGGATGCATGCCGACGAAGACGATTCTGCGTTCATCCGATATCCTCGCACTCATGCGCCGTGCTAAAGAGTTTGGACTGCATGCGGAGAATCTGCGAGCCGACCTCGCCGCGATCAACGACCGCAAAAACCGCCTGATCGACGAGTTTGCCCACTACCGGATCGAACAGCTCAAAGATCCTCGATTCACGCTCATCGAGGAGTTCGCTTCGTTCACCTCACCCCATGAGTTAAATGTAGGCAACCGCACAATTACTGCAAAAAATTTTATCATTGCTACCGGATCGACCATCGCTGATTTCCCCTTGCCTGGGCTGGACACATCCGGATTTGTCACCAGCGATGATGCGCTTGAAATGTGCGACATACCCCGGTCGATGATCGTGTTAGGGGCCGGCCCTATCGCTGTGGAACTGGCGCAGTTTTTCTGCAGAATAGGGACAAAAATAACACTCATCCAGCGCAGCGAACATATCCTGTCAACAGGGGATGAAGACCTAGCACGCCCGGTAGAGGCTAGATTCCGTAAAGAAGGAATGGAGCTCTTCACCGGAACAAAATTACTGCAAGTCAAAAAATCGGGGAATCACCGCACCGTTTATTTTTTACACGAAGGAGAGGAAAAATCTGCTACTGCAGAAATTCTTCTACAGGCACTGGGACGCAAACCAAATATAGACGGACTCAATCTCGACGCTGTTCGAGTTACAGTTGAAAAAGAACGCATCGCTGTCGACGAAGAAATGCGAACGAATGTGCCCCATATTTACGCGGTAGGAGACGTAAATGGACTCCACGAAATCGTTCACATCGCTATAGCGCAGGGCGAGATCGCAGGGCACAATGCCAGTCAGGCAGACATGCCACCACGTAAATTCGACGATCGGTTAAAAACTAGCGTCACCTTCACCGATCCAACGGTGGCGAGTGTTGGTTTATCCGAAAAAGAGTGTAGAGCTCAAAATATCTCCTACCTCACCGCATCATACCCTTTTGATGATCACGGCAAGTCAATATGCCTCGGCGAGACGCATGGACACGTAAAACTTCTATGCACACCCGAGAGCGGAAAAATTATTGGAGCGCATATTGTCGGACCCGAAGCAGGCGAATTAATCCATCAACTCATAACGCTGATGCACTACAAAGGAACCGTGGACGACCTATTGAAGATTCCTCATTACCACCCCACCCTGTCCGAAATTTTTGCCTACCCGGCCGAGGAGCTTTTGGGCTTGATAAAAACCAAATGATTAATATCACCCTCCCGCTTTAGGCGCCATTTGGCGCCTAATCGAAGAATAAAAAAATCACTCGACGGGACTTGAGCATAGGGTGGAACATCTCTGGAAACCAATAATTCCAGAATAACCCTTCCCATATTCTAAAAACATCAGGAATGCGACAGCGAAGGTTTTCTTCAGATTCCCTCGAGCTTTTCGGCGAGGCGATCGATGGCTTCAACCGTATTCATCTCGGTCGCGCATAACAATAGGCTGTCTGCGAATTCGGGATAGTGTTCGCCCAAGGGGAGTCCAGCCAGAATCTTATGCTCAAGTAGAGCGTCGCGAACTTCCTTGGCGGGTTTGGGGCATTTGAGCACAAACTCGTTAAAGGTGTCGGCATTAAATCGAATCTCAAATCCACCCACTTTGGATAATTTATTTTTCAAATAGTCTGCCTTCCTCAGGTTCAATACCGCAAGCTCGCGCAGCCCCTGTTTTCCCATGACTGCGAGATAAATCGTTGCCGCCAACGCGCACAGTCCTTGGTTAGTACAGATATTCGAGGTGGCGCGCTCGCGCCGGATGTGTTGTTCGCGTGTGGAGAGGGTGAGGACGAACGCGCGACGTCCGTTGCGGTCAGTCGTCTCGCCTGTAACACGGCCGGGCACTTGCCGGATATATTGCTCCCGCGTCGCAAAAAAACCGACATAAGGTCCACCAAAAGACACAGGAAGCCCAAACGACTGTGCCTCGCCTACGACGATGTCTGCTCCGCGCTCACCCGGCGGTTTTAGGATACCGAGCGACAAAGGTTCTATCACGGTTACGATGAGCAAGACATCACGTTCTGCTAACTCTTTTCCCAGCGCCTCGTATTCTTCCACAATGCCGAAAAAGTTTGGGGTCTGCAACACCACCGCCGAGGTTTTGTCGCTCAGGTTAGAGCGGATGAACTCGAGATCGGTTTTGCCTCTCGAATCATAAGGAACATCAATCAATTGATGGTCAGTACCGCGCAGGTAAGTCATCACAGTTTGACGGTATTCGGGATGTGCAGCTCGAGCGATAAGGAATTCGTTTTTTCCGTTGATGCGGTGTGCCATGAGAACCGCCTCGGCAAGGGCCGATGCACCGTCATACATGGAGGCGTTGGCAATGTCCATGCCGGTGAGCATGGCGATCATGGTTTGAAATTCGAAGATCGCCTGCAGGGTGCCCTGACTCACCTCGGGCTGATAGGGAGTATAACTAGTGGAGAACTCACCTCGCAGGACCAAGTTCCCGATGAGAGCTGGACTGTAATGCCTATAGGCCCCCGCACCAAGGAAAGTAGACATCTCATCCGGATCCGGATTTCGCTTCTGCTTATGTTTGAACGTGGAAACCAGTTCAGTCTCGGAAAGAGCGGTCGGTAGGTCTAGTACTTTATCTCTCAACCTTAAGGTATCGGGAATACTTGCAAACAGTTCATCGATATTCCGCAGGCCTATCTTTTCCAGCATCTCGCGGATATCCTGCTCGGTGTGGGGAATAAACCGCATATATAGAAAAGCTCCTTAATACAAGGAAAAGAAGGGGCTGATCACCCCGCAGCTATCTTGTTGTGTTGTTAGTGTTTTATCCTAACCGTCCTGCCTGCAGACCTGCCCACCGAAGCACCGGGGGGAGCCTCAGCACAGGCGGAAACGCTGTACTATGCCATGCTGACTTGACAATGAAAAGCGATAATACATAGAATTTTGAATCGTGCCTACCTCCATGCTTGAAAAAGAAGACACAGGACTGGTAATCGTTGACGTACAGGATAAGCTGATGCCTGTAATTGAGCGAAGGGAAGAGATTACCAAAAATATCATTATGCTCGTACACCTTGCAAGACTCTTCAACCTCCCCATCCTGCTGACGGAGCAGCACTCCAAGTGGCTTGGATCTACACTGCAGGAGATCAGGGAGGTTTTTCCTGAATACAGTCCTGTTGAGAAGATTGATTTTAACTGCTGTGCCGTAGACCTCTTCAACCGCAATCTTGAGAGGGCGAGATTAAAAAATATCATACTGGCCGGTGTAGAATCGCATATCTGTATCATGCAGACCTGTATCGGGCTGTTAGCTAAGAGGTATCAGGTACATATACCGCAGGATGCTGTGGGTTCAAGAAAAGAAGAGAATCGCCAAGTCGGCTTGGAGCTGATGAGAGGAGCGGGCGCTGTAATTACTTCCACCGAAACCGTGATCTACCAGATTCTAAAGAGGGGCGATACGAAGGAGTTCAGGGAAATGCTAAAGCTTGTCAAGTAATCATGCCCCCACCTGCTTCTTTCTCATGCCACCTGAAACTGATCATAAGCCAAATTAAGAAGGGGAATAACGCTATGAGCTACGAGCCAATTATAAAGGGTAACGTCAAAGAGTTTTCCGTAAAACCGAATCTCCTGAACTATGAAGAGGCTAGGGAGAGTTTTAGTTGGGATGATATCTGCAAAGAACTCGATGGGTTGGAAGGCGGTGGGCTGAATATTGCGTATGAGGCCATTGACAGACATGCAAAGACATCACTGCAAGATAAGGTGGCTCTTTACTGGGAAGGAAAAGACGGCAATCGCGAGCAGTACACTTTCCGCGACCTCTACATACTGACAAATCGCTTTGCAAATGTCCTGCAGTCGCTCGGAATAAAAAAGGGGGACAGGGTTTTTACCTATATGGACAGGACCCCGGAGATATTTGTAGCAATTCTTGGAACCCTGAAGGCAGGCGCAGTTGTGGGGCCCCTCTTCTCAGCATTTGGACCTGATGCCGTAAAGGACAGGTTGCAGGACAGCGGAGCCCGGGTCCTGATAACTACGCCTGGACTCGTAACCACGGTTCATGAAATAGCTGGCGAGCTACCAGCTCTCGAGAAAATAATAATCGTCAACAGGAGGAAGGCTTCCTATGAGCTGAGCGAGAATGAGGTCAGCTATGAAAGGCTTATGGAGTTGGCTTCGGAAGAGTTCGAGATCGTGAAGACAGAGAAGGAAGACAGGGCCATAATGCACTATACATCAGGAACCACTGGAAAGCCTAAGGGTGCTGTCCACGTACACCAAGCCGTAATGGGCCATTATGCAACTG
>CAZVZT010000085.1:0-5861 GCA_964631515.1 uncultured Nitrospinaceae bacterium | reverse complement strand
GGGTCTCGGGGTTAGACATGGAACAATACTACCTTATCTGTTTAGGTCAGACAATCGGAAATCGTTTTCAACAGCCTGCCGTAAAGTTTTTTAACCTTTTGTATTAATAGGAATTCATGATGCAGGTAGCTCGTAGAGACCCAGCATATTTCCGTCTGGATCAGCAAAGCAAATCAGTTTTCCATAGGAAAATATTTTTAGTTCCCCATTGAAAGAAACGCCCTTTTGCTTCAGCGACTCGATTTCCTCCTCAATGGAATTTGCTTTAAAATAAATAGTTGCTCCGTGACTAGGCTCGTTGATAATTTCCCTATGCAGAGCCAGCCTTTGGCCATCGAGATCGAACTCCGCCCAACCGTCTTCCATGAGCAGTATTTTGAGCCCGATCACGTCCTGGTAAAAAGTTACTGACCGGTCTAGATCGGTAACAGGCAAAGAAATGAACGCCAGTTTGCTTGTCATAAGAAATAAATCCAAAATTGGGTTTTGGCCATTCTTTTGTTATTTTATAGGACTTTAGCCGCTTCATCAAATAACCGCAGTTGGGGAGGGGTGTCGGTTGTCCTATTTCAGCATCGGCCTAGTCCTGGTTTCCAGCCTGTTTCATGCAGTCTGGAACATTCTTACCCAGACCAGCCAGAACTCCCAGTATTTTTCCGGGCTCAAGGGGATATGGATCATCGTGCTGGGTGCCGGGTTCTTCCTTTTTATTGAGGATGTTCGTCAACTTGATGCGGAACTACTGGTCTGGGCTGGATTGTCTGGGGTGATTCATGGATTGTACATTCTGAGCCTGTCTCGGGCTTATCATACGCAAGATATTTCTTATGTTTACCCCATAGCCCGGTCCGCACCGGTATTCGTGCCGGTGTTTGCTTTTTTCCTTCTGGGAGAGCAAATCTCTTTCATCACCGCGCTTGCTATCGTGATCATTCTCGTTGCCATATACATACTGCATTTTGATGGACATCTGATTCGTGGATTCAAAAACCTTTTTGATGCGATCATCCATCGGGATTTGCGCTGGGCGTTTTATACACTGGCGATGGTGGTTGCCTACAGCCTCGTAGATAAGAAGGGGATGGACATTTTTTTTCAATCGTTTCCAGAGCGGACATTTATGAATGGGGCAACCTTTTTTTTTCTTGAATCGGCTGTCGGGTTTACCCTGTGTAATGTCTACCTGACAGCGGTTCACCCGATGCGTGATATTATTTCAGTATGGAAGAAGGAGTGGAAGACCGCCTTCCTTGCGGGGGTCGCGACGTTACTTTCATATGGCCTCATCTGTGTGGTACTTCAATTCGAACCGGTGAGTTCCGTGGTGGCGGCTCGGCAGACTAGTGTGCTTATGGTGGTTTACTGGGGGTGCTGGAGGCTGGGCGAGCCTTTTGGCAGAGAACGATTGTTGGCTGGCACCCTCACTGGGGTGGGTGTCGGGATAATGGCCTTTGCGCCCTGATTCATGTCAAATACCTTCTTGTATAATTTTTAGAAAATTAGATAAAATGTTTCTTACAACATGCTTAATTCGACGGATAACTCTACCATGATGAATATTGTTGGAGGTGTTTTGTGCTCAGAGTAAATCAGCTGCCGGTATTTAAATATTGTCTAATTATTTTAATCCTTTGTTTGCTGACCTCTGCCGAGGCGGCGAAGCGGGAGAGTAAAACACTGGTACTGGATAACGGGCTAGCGGTTCTACTGATTCATGACCCGGATGTGCATCGAAGTGCCGCGTCACTTTCTGTAGGAACGGGGCAGTTGTATGACCCCGAGGAAAAAATGGGTTTGGCGCATTATCTGGAGCACATGCTGTTTCTTGGAACGAAAAAATATCCTGATGTTGAGAATTTCAAGAAATACCTGAACGAGAATTCGGGGGGGAGCAATGCCTACACGGCCAAGGCGATCACCAATTATTTTTTTGAAGTATCACATGGAGCGTTCGATGGAGCACTAGACCGATTCAGCCAATTCTTCAAGGCGCCTCTGTTCGATAAGAAATACTCCAAACGCGAGGTCAATGCTGTCAGTAGCGAACATGATAAAAATATGCGGAGTGATGGTTGGCGTTCCAACTATGTCCAAGATCTCACTGCGGAAGAAGGTCACCCTGTCCGCAATTTTGGCACTGGAAATAAGGAAACATTGGCCGGGGATAACCGGTCCGCTCTACTTGATTTTTATAAAAAATATTATATCGCCTCCAATATGAAGCTGGCGATGCTATCAAATCAGTCGCTGGCGGAGCAGTCAGCACTAGCTCGTAATTATTTTGGTGGCATCCCAGACAGGCCGTTTACTTTACCCATTATAGATCCCGATTACCGAAAGCCCCTGAAGGATAAGTATCGGTTGCTCAAGATCAAGGCTATTAAGGATATTCGGAGTCTGAGCGTGGAGTTTCCGACTATCTTTTTAAAGGATCACCAGGAAAGTAAGCCGGCCACTATTGTGAGTACCCTGCTTGGACATGAGGGGAAAGGGTCGCTTTTGTCCAAGTTAAAGGAAGAGGGGCTAGTGCTGTCCCTGAGTGCTGGTGGTGGATACAGCCATCCCAATATCAATGCATTCAGCGTAACAGTCTCACTGACTCAAAAAGGACTTAGGGAGTATCAGCGGGTACTTGAGCTGTTGTTTGCCTACATTCAGATGATACGCGATGAGGGAATCCAAAAATATACCTACGATGAAGAATCCATGATGTCTGAGATCGATTTTAAGTGGAAAGATCCGGAGGAGGGTGCGGGGTTTGTTTCTGGCCGTTCAGCCCTGATGCATGACTATAAGCTGGACGACGTGGAAACGCTTCCGTTCTTGCTCACGAAGTATGATCCAGTTGCTGCCAAAGCGCTTCTCGATACCCTTGTCCCAGAGAACAGCCTGGTCATCCTCATGGCCAACACACTTGAGACGGACCGAATAGAAAAATTTTACGGGACGGAATATTCGCTGACCCAGATTGGAGGTGACTCCTTTGATAGGTTGCGAAATCCACCGAAGGTGGAGGGGATTGCTTATCCAGCTAAAAACGAATTTATTCCATATGGTCTTACTTTAACAGATGAAGAACCGCACCTGGTCTGGAACGATGAGATGGGAAAGGTCTGGTTTAAGTTCGATAACCGATTCAAGCAGCCCAAGACTTTTCTAAAACTGCGCATTGAAACGCCTGGCGTTTATGACACGGTCGAGCACACAATGCTCGCAAAACTTTACACTGCTGCAGTTAATGAGGGACTCAATGAACTGGTTTACCCCATCCAACTAGCCGGACTATCCTACTCACTGGGCCTAGAAAAAAAAGGGGTGAACCTTGGTATAGGCGGGTATTCCGAGCGGATCTCAGATTTATTGCGCTTGGTCAGCCGTAGCCTGCTGGAGGTTAATATCGAGCAAGAAAAATTTGAGAACCTTAAGGAAGCGATGGTTCGAGGACTTCAGAATAATAAGCTGGGAAAGGCTTATGCTCGGGGAGGCTATTACAGTCGGTTGCTGTGGCTGGTCGAGCAGTATAACGAAGATGAGAAACTTGAAGCGTTGCGGCCTATAACTTTGGGCCAAGTCAAGGCGTTTGCCAAGACGCTTTATCAGCGAGTTTATATCACTGGCATGGCGCATGGGAACTGGAGCGATGATAAAGTGCGGGAGAGTATTAATACCTTGCTTGATGGTATCAAAAGCAAACCCCTTCCAGAGGAGGAGAGGTTCACGCAGGGGGTGGAGGTGCTGACTGCGGGCGAAGATATTGTTTTTTCCCGGCAGGCCAAGGATAACAATAATGCGCTGATCTATGGCCTACAGATAGGTCCACACAGTATGGACCTGCAGGCCCATTCTTCTCTAATCGCCTCTATCATTGAGAGCGATTTTTATACCCAAATGCGAACTAATCAGCAATTAGGGTACATCGTTGCGAGCTTCAAGCAGCGGATCGAGGATCGCCTGTTCATAAAATTCATTATTCAGTCTGCCGAGTATGGTCCGTTCGAGCTTAAGCGGCGTGTTGAGGCCTGGCTCGCGGATACGAAAAAACTCCTCGCCAATTTGGCAGACGAGGAATTCGAGCGCCACCGCGATGCTCTGGTTGTCTCGCTGGAGAAGGAGGGGGATAGCATTGGCGAAGTTTTGGGAGACTTCTATTATGCTGTCACCGAAGAAGACGAGGATTTTCGCTACAAAATAAAACTGATAGACGTTGTCAAGAAACTCAATAAAGATGAAGTGCTCGCCGCCGCACGAAAAATGTTTCTTGATCCTCAGACAGCACGACTCGCTGTGCTGATCCGATCGAGCGAAAATGATGATCCCGCCCACGAAGGAGTGTTCACCGATGTGGAACAATTTAAAAACAGAAAGCAGAGTGCAAAAGCTGTGATAGAAGCTGGGGGGGCTTGAGTCGGATATTTTTTAGGCGGAGGCGATTTCAGCGGCTAGGTCGAGATGTTTTTTGACCGGTTGTACATTTTTTTCTACAATATCTACTGTATTTGCGACCTTCAACTGGTCAAATAAAAATTTTACCTTGCCTTCCAATTCCGTGCCTATTTTGGTTCTAACCCCTGCCGGGAGGTCCCAGAATCTGGGCTTGAATTCACCGAACCCCTTTTTTCTGGTTTTGTAGATGAATTGTTCGTCGGTATCGCCTTCTTTTTTTTCGGCGGTAAACTTCTTCCGTAGGTGAGTGTAGATTTCCTCTTTGAAATCACTTGGAAATTCTTGATGGTCGTAAATCGTATTCTGGAAATCCGTCGCCAGATGAATTTCCGCGGTTTCCAGATTCGGAAACCTGTTGAACAGCTCTCGAGGCAGGGTGGAGGCTCCATGTTGGACTGCACCGGCAAGACCATAATCCGTACGCGAGATGCGTGATAAGTTTTCCAGGCAGTCGAAATCGAGCTTCACCTGAACGATCTTGCCGTCAGGGCCGGGTACTCCGCCATGGGACGTTCCAGTTTGTATGGAAATTTTGCTGATGGTGCGAGCACCCTTGCTGGTTTTTTCCAGATAATCGTTGAAATTATCAAGGTAGACCCGGAGCTCTTCTTCGTTGCTGTTTTCTTTTCCGACTTCCCCGATTTCTCCGCCGACGGAAATTGTCACGCCTTCCGGCTCCAATTCCCGTATATATTTCGTTAATTCGACCCCTGCCTCGAAATTGGCCCGTTGTTGCTCCACGACAGTGGGTTTGCTGAGATCGACCAGGGTCGAGGTATCGATGTCGATATTGTAGAACCCCGCCTCGATTCCACGCCGTATTAAATCCTTCACTCCGGCAATTTCCTCTTCCTGATTTTTGGCAAAGTTCTTTGCATTAACCTGGAAATGGTCTCCTTGGATGAAAACGGGGCCCGTGTGATTTTCTCGGATGGCTGCAGCAAGGATAACCGCGATCATTTCATGCGGCGATTGACGGGTGTACCCGATCTCGGACTTGGCGATCTCAAAAATAAAGGCGCCCGCGTTCATTGCATGGGCGGTGCGAAAAATGGCGCGGCTGAAGTCGTATGACATGCCGCGGATGTTGATTGCGGGAACGGTGAATCCCCCGCACTCTCCGCGGCCCCGAGCGTCGTAGAGCCCCTGAATTGAGGAAGACACGATCCCCAGCTCCAGTGCGACGGATTTGATGATATGCCGGGACAGACCGCGCACTTCATTGGACTCACTGAGAACAGCATTTTTTATCAGTGCGTCGGTCGATTCAGATCGGAATTTATCGGCATTTTCAAGTGTGATGCCGCCGCTCGTATCAAAACCAACAATTCCACGTAACTGGCAGGTTAACTCTTTCTGACTGGTGAGTGGCATAGGAGTGCTTCCCTTTACTCTTTCCGTGGGTATTCGTGCTTTCC
>CAZVZT010000084.1:0-5870 GCA_964631515.1 uncultured Nitrospinaceae bacterium | reverse complement strand
GCGTAGAACCCGCAAAATACGTTTCCCGTTGTGAAAAGGCTGGGGAGGATATGAATTCCCCTTCTAGGTTTCATGCGCTATCGCCTTTCGTCAAGATTCATTCAAGTAGCCGATGATGCTTCGACCCCCGCTCACATGATCTCCGCAGGCTACGGAAACCTGAGTATCTTGCGGCAACAGGATGTCCACTCGCGATCCGAATCGGATCAACCCATACCGTTGTCCCACCTCGTAAGAGTCTCCCTGCTTGGCCCAACAAATGATACGCCGTGCGATAAGTCCGGCGATCTGCTTCACAAAAACGTTTACCTTCCCGTTATTGATCAGGATGATGGTTTGTTCATTGTCCAGCGATGCCTTGTGATTGAAGGCGGCTAAGAACTTCCCAGGATTGTACCTTACCTCTTTAATTTTACCACCGATAGGAACGCGATTCACGTGGACATTGAACACGTTCAGGAAAATGCTGATCCGAGTGCAAAGTTCTCCAAGGATGGGATCCTTTTCGGTGACGATTTCCACGACCTTTCCGTCGGCGGGTGAAACAACAACATTGGGTTCGTTTGGGATTGCACGCTCGGGGTCGCGGAAAAACCAGGTGACAAATAGAAACCCGAGCCCAAAAAAACCGGCCACCCATGGGAGCGAAAGCACCAAAAATAAGACCGCCAGCAACCCCAGCGGAATGATGAATATATACCCTTCTTTAGCTAGGGGAATTCTCATAAAGGCGTTTGTTAGCTTTCGCTGGCCACAAATTTTTGTGTGGCATTTAAGGACTGTCTTTCAACCACAGAAATTTTTATAGCGGTTCTCAGTTATTAAAGTTACTTCAATTTTTTTCCAACAAAAGGCATCATCTTGCGCAGTTTTTCTCCAACCTCTTCGATCTTATGCTCAGAGTCCTGCCTTAGGCGGGCGTTGAATACTGGACGATTGGCTTGGTTCTCCAGAATGAATTCGCGAGCAAAACTGCCGTTCTGGATCTCACTGAGGATTTTCTTCATTTCCTTACGGGTTTTATTGGTGATAACGCGTGGTCCGCGGGTTACGTCACCATAAGCGGCAGTGGTGCTGATGGAATACCGCATATTCCCAATGCCGCCTTCATAGATGAGATCAACGATCAGCTTGACCTCATGCAGGCACTCGAAGTAGGCCAGTTCTGGGCTGTATCCGGCCTCGACCAGCGTATCGAATCCGGCACGGATGAGTTCGGTGAGCCCTCCGCACAAAACGACCTGTTCTCCAAAAAGGTCTGTTTCTGTTTCTTCCCTGAAACTCGTTTCGAGCACACCCGCACGAGTCCCTCCAATTGCCTTGGCGTAGGCGAGAGCGATCTTTTTAGCTTTCTTGGTATGATCCTGATGAATGGCCATCAGGCAGGGAACTCCAGCGCCCTGCTCGTAGGTGCGTCGGACGAGATGACCAGGCCCTTTTGGTGCCACCATGAATACGTCAACCGTTTTGGGAGGCACAACCTGCCCAAAATGAATATTGAACCCATGACCAAACGCAAGCGCATTCCCCTTTTCGAGGTAGGGTGCTATATCGTTTTCATACATGGTGTGCTGTTTGTCATCAGGGATCAGGATCATGATGATATCGGCGGTCTTTGCTGCCTCCGGAACCGTCATCACTTTCAATCCATCCTTTTGTGCCCGCTTCCAAAAAGCACTTTCCTTGCGTAGTCCAACAACCACCTTCATTCCGCTATCGTGCAGGTTACGGGCGTGGGCATGACCTTGACTGCCGTACCCGATGACAGCAATGGTTTTCTTTTTTAGAACCTTAATGTCCGCGTGCCGGTCATAATAGATGCTTGGCAATTTTATTCTCCTTCTTGGTTTGTCGTGCTGGATTTAATTAATCGATTTGAGGCCCCGACTGATGGCGATGCGTCCGGAACGGACGATTTCCTTGATCCCGAGAGGCTTGAGCATCTCAAGGAATCCCTTTATTTTGCCCTCATCGCCGGTGATCTCGACCGTGTAGGTGGCAGAACTGACGTCCACGACTTTGGCGCGAAAAATTTCCACAATACGCAGGATCTCCTCGCGGACGCGGGGCTCGGCGTTCATTTTTACAAGAATCAACTCGCGGTCGACGAACCCTTCCTCGGTCAGGTCGGTGACCTTGATAATATCCACCAGCTTGTTGAGTTGTTTGGTGATTTGTTCTATTTTTTTGTCATCGCCGCGTGTGACGATGGTCATTCGAGAGATGTCTGGGTCGTTGGTTTCGGCTACGTTCAAACTTTCGATGTTGAATCCACGGCCACTGAACAACCCGGAGATACGCGAAAGGACCCCAGATTGGTTGACGACGAGAACGGAAATGGTATGTTGCATGCGTTTTTCCTGAAAATTCAGTGCTGTTGGTGTTTGTTCAAAGCATTCCAGCGATCAATCCTATCAGAAACGCTTGGGTTTTACTATAAGTTTTGCGGCCCGAGTTCGGTGCAACTTATTGGATTTTCGCGTCTTGGAGACAGAACATGAGACCCGTAGAGCTTCCGGGCGCCCTCAGGCGCCTGAGAAAAGCCGTTAAAGCCTGGCGTACTCCCGTGGTGACAGAAATCAGTCGCCAGCGGGACCCTTTCCATGTCCTTGCAAGCTGTCTTCTAAGTCTCCGTACCCGCGACGAGATCACCGAGGGGGCATCCGAGCGTTTGTTTGCTCTGGCTGATACTCCTGAAAAGCTCCTACACTGCGATTCCCGGTTGGTGGAAAAAGCCATTTATCCCGTTGCGTTTTACCGCAACAAAACGCGGGTCTTGTTTGACGTGTGCCGTAACCTCATTGACCATCATCAGGGGAAAGTACCCAATACTCTAGAGGCCCTGCTAAAGCTCAAGGGAGTCGGCCGAAAAACCGCCAACCTCACCCTTATCCTCGGCCATGGCAGGAAGGGTATCTGCGTTGATACCCACGTGCATCGTATTTCCAACCGTTGGGGTTACGTGAAAACTAGAGCCGCCGATGAAACCGAAATGGCATTGCGAAAAAAGCTTCCAGAGCGGTACTGGATGGAATACAACGACCTTCTAGTTACGTTCGGACAAAACCTATGCAAACCCATCTCCCCCCTCTGCAGTCAATGTTGTGTTGTTGAATGTTGCAGGCAGGTGAGAGTGAAGCGCCATCGGTAGCAGATCGGGACGAGGTATTCCTACGGTCTAAAACGTTCCCACCGCTTTTTTCTGGATGGCGACGAGTTCCTTGATGCCTTTACCTGCAAGGGTGAGCATATCCTTCATTTGTTTATCGGTGAAAGGCTCGCGTTCAGCCGTTCCCTGAATTTCGACGAACCCTCCCTTGCCGGTTTTTACCACGTTGAGATCGACATCGGCCTCCGAGTCCTCTGAATAATCCAAGTCCAGGCAGTTCTTCCCATTAATGATTCCTACACTGACGGCGCTAACAAAATCACGTATGGGAATTTCTTCGATCAGTTTTTTCTTTTTTAGATTTTTCATGGCCAGCGCTAGGGCGATGAATGCACCGGTGATCGAAGCACATCGTGTTCCACCGTCGGCTTGGATTACATCGCAGTCTACCCACACTGTCCGTTCTCCTAATTTTTCTCTATCGACGACCGCGCGTAAAGAGCGCCCGATCAGCCGTTGGATTTCCTGGGTGCGCCCCGAGAGTTTTCCGCGCGACGACTCCCGGGTTGTCCGGGTATGTGTCGAAGAGGGAAGCATAGAATACTCTGCGGTGACCCACCCTTGTCCCTTATCGCGAAGGAATGGGGGGACTCGCTCTTCTACTGTAGCCGCGCAGAGGATTCGTGTGCCGCCCATCTGAATCAGGACCGATCCATCGGGGTGGGTGATATAATTTTTCGTCACTTTGACTTGTCGCAACTCGTTGACGGCGCGGCCGCTGTTTCTGTTCATATTTTCTCCGAACAAGGTGGGTTTACGGTATCTCTGGTCCGCGCGTAGGCGGGAAAAAATGGATTGGGTAAACTAGCAGGTATTCCTCCATTTATCAACCTGTCTGACTTGCAAAGTGCGGCTAAGCCCATACAAAATTCGTCCAATTCTTCAAAGGGTTCCGGATTAACTCCGGAGCCTTGTGCTTGGTGAAATACTTTGATACGTTCGAGGCTACTACCTAAATATAGCGAATAGCTGGGGAGTCATTGCGTGGACTCGTATTTTGAAAATGGAATAAAACTCAAGGGCACTCTTTGGGTTGAGGGAGACGCTCATTTTGATGCCGACTTAGAAGGGCAGGTTTACTGCACAGGTCATTTCATTGTCGGACAATCAGGCCATGTTGCGGGAGACGTCCGCTCTCGCGACTGTTCCAATATGGGTGAGATCAAAGGTAACATTTTTGCCGAAAACAAAGTCGTCCTGATGGAAGGCAGTAAGGTGACCGGAGATATTTCGACCTACCAACTCGTGGTTGACGAGGGGTCCAATTTTGAAGGTTACTGTAAAATGATTGAGGCCCCACCCGAGTCGAGCATATCTCCCAACGGGTAAGCAGCTTCTGCCGATCAAACCCGGTTTACAGAACCCCGGCTCCTTTTAATCCGATATAAGTAGCATACCCTAGGAGAAGAAGAACTCCGTCCAAGCGACTTAAATTATGTCTAAGCCGAATCAGCACTAGGAACAGACATATAAACGCGGTGGTAAAAATCAGGTCTGGATGAATGGCCTCCTCGATTTCCAAGGGCTGAATGGATGATGCAACTCCAAGAACCAGAAGGATGTTAAAGATATTGCTGCCGAACACGTTGCCGATAGCCATTTCCCCATGTCCCCGTTTAGCTGCAATCAGGGCGGAGACGATCTCCGGCAGGCTAGTTCCCACGGCGACGATACTGACCCCGATGAACCATTCACTGACTCCCATCTCGCGGGCGATACCGGTTGCGCCTTTCACCATTACTTCTGCGCCCGCAACAAGAAGGATTAGCCCAAAAATGATTAGTAAGGGCGTGGGAAGCCAATCATACCCTCCCTCTTCTAGTTCGATCTCCGACACTTCTTTTTTACCGAATGCCGTCCAAAGGTACACCACGAGAAGAACCACCATGAACCCGCCTTCCCATCGAAGGAGGTGATGGTCCCAAACCAGATACAGAATTAAAAGAGATACGCCGAGTAGGATGGGGGCCCCACTCTTGAACCGTTGTTCGCTAATGGTCAGTGGGATAAGAAGAGAAGTTAGGCCTAGAACCAGCCCAACGTTGGCGATGTTACTGCCGATCACGTTCCCTAAAGCCAGTTCTCCTGACCCCTGAAGCGAGGCGAGGACGGAGACGGCCAGCTCAGGTGCAGAGGTTCCGAACCCGATCACTGTGGCTCCAATGACGAAAGGGCTGATCTTGAATCGAGTGGCCAGGCGAATACTTCCGGTAACCAAGTAGTCGCCCCCGTAAAAGAGCATGACCAAGCCGATGAGGATGCATCCGACATTAAGAATTTCGGGAGACATGGGCGTGATAGTCTGCAGGTTCGCGAGAAGGTTTTGAGAAGGCTCGGCGATGAAACCGCGCTTACTATACCCGAGAATCAGATACTGCGCTATTCAAATCGCGGGAATAAAAAAGGACGCCCCAGGCAAGGGCGCCCTGTGTTGAAAAATCACTTAGGGTGTAGGTTTGCTGGTTAGCGCATCCCGCTTCCTTCCTCCATATGGCCTTGGGCTTCGCCTCGTTTTCCGTGCTCATTACCCTCTTTATATTCACCATGATTGCCCTGTTTTTCGCCATGCGTTTTGTATCCGCTTCCTTCTTCCTTTGTCCCATGGCGGTTCTGGTAACTATCCTCGGAATGTTTCGTCCCCGTGGCAGAGGTTCCACTACCTTCTTCAAACTTTTCGGATTTGGAGAAAGAGCCATGACCG
>CAZVZT010000083.1:0-5945 GCA_964631515.1 uncultured Nitrospinaceae bacterium | reverse complement strand
GTGGGAGCGTTCACCACGCGGGTTACTTGCAAGATATTCCTGATACAAGAATTGGGCTCTGAAAAAATCGCCGGAGTGAAAGAGGTTCTCGGCTTCGAGAAATAGATTGGGCGGGAGCTTTCTTTCAAAACTAGACTCGCCCGCAACTGCAGGGAGAGCGCCGATTAAAACAGCAAGAAGGAAAATAACCTGAAAGACTCGGCTAGGCAAAAAATATCTTCTACGCAGAGAGAAAAATGAGAAATGCTTTGATAGGATCATTCCTTGAAGGTTCAGATTTCATCAATATTATGTTTCTGCAATCGCACCTCATGGCCCCAGGAACTCAAGCTGAGCAGGTTAGCCATCTTTTATCTAACTTTTCCGTAATTTTCAATAACGTGTAGATTCATTTCCTTCTCTGTCAAATCTATAGTTTCCCAAGTTACCCCTACTGCCCCTACTGAAAATCAGTGATTTTATGCTTATTTATTTCCAAACGTCTTGGAATACATCTTCAGGCGGAGCGCGTTGAGACGAATGAATCCGTCAGCATCATTCTGCTGGTACCCGTCCCCTTCTTCGAACGTAACGACATCCTGATCATAAAGGGATCGATCCGCCTTGCGTCCGATCACCACACAGTTTCCCTTATAAAGTTTAAGGCGTGCGGTTCCACTGGCGGTCTTCTGTGATTCGTCGATGGTCTTCTGCAGCAAGGCCCGCTCCGGAGAAAACCAGAATCCATTGTAGATCATGCGGGCATAGGAAGGAATTAGTGAATCGCGCAAGAACATTACCTCCCGATCCATGGTAACAGATTCCACAGCACGGTGAGCGATATGAAGAATGGTACCGCCGGGAGTTTCATAAACACCGCGTGATTTCATACCCACAAAACGGTTTTCTACCACATCAATCCGGCCAACACCGTTCTGCCCTCCGTATTCGTTGAGCTTTGCAAGCAAGGTAGCCGGACTCATCCGTTCTCCATTCACGGCAACAGGATTACCGGATTCATACTCAACCTCAATCGTGGTTGCCTTGTCGGGAGCATTCTCAGGCGACACAGTCAAAAGAAACATATCCTCTTCCGGAGCGACCCAAGGATCCTCAAGCATGCCGCCCTCATAACTGATGTGGAGCAGGTTGCGGTCCATACTGTAAGCCTTATCTTTGGTCACGGGGATTGGAATCCCGTGCTCCCGCGCATAATCAATGAGTACGCTGCGCGAGTTGAGATCCCACTCCCTCCACGGTGCGATGATTTTGATATCCGGATTTAAATCTAGATACGCCAACTCAAACCGAACTTGGTCGTTCCCCTTTCCGGTAGCACCATGGGAAACACCATCTGCACCACAACATTCTGCAATCCGAATCTGTTCTTTAGCTATCAGCGGCCGAGCAATCGCGGTGCCTAAAAGGTAGTTGCACTCATAAAACGCGTTGCAGCGAAGCATAGGAAATACGAAATCACGAACAAATTCCTCCTTCAAGTCCTCGATATAGACTTCGCTCGCACCGGTTGCAATGGCTTTTTCGCGAACAGGGTCCAGTTCCTGCCCCTGCCCAACATCAGCTGCAAAGGCCACAATTTCGGTATTATATTTTTCCTTGAGCCATTTAATAATTACTGAGGTGTCCAGCCCCCCAGAGTATGCCAGTACAATTTTTTTTACTTTCATTTCAGTAGGCCTGTTCTACAGTTTAAGGATTCTATTTTATTTTTTCGGGTTCGCAAAACGGCGGCTCAAAACTAAACAAGTAACCCCCTATCTCTTCCGCAAACATCACCCAACTTTCTAGCCCCCAAGGTACAACCGGTGAGCATTTCGATTTACAGGAAGGACCGGATTCGATCGTCCAGCGATCCCTGGTCTTTGGAAAAGGATTGCAAAGCGGACTGCGTCATAAGGTCATCAAGTGCAACTTTTTCTGGCCAGTCTTCTAAGAGGGGTATTTTGCCTTGGTCGATTATTTTTTTCAAGTTGTCCGCAGAAAAAGAATAGAACAGATCTATATTTCGTTTACGGCAGAAGGCCTCCAGCTCTTCGCCCGTCATGCAGGCTAGGTTCCTCTCTGCTAAGAGATCGTCAACAAACTGTCGAAACGATTCAGGAACCTCCCAGAGTTTTGGAAACCGAGTGGCCATAGAATGCTTCGAATCGATTCCCGGTTGAATCTCTTTCCCGATATTGCTTTCAATGGATCCGGGATCTTCGGAACTCAGAAACTGTTCCATGGCAGCCGGAGGGATGGTAAGAACATCGAGTCCGGCCAGAAATTTCACTTGGGCCCCACTTCGAATACTAGCCCCAATGAGTTTGGTGGTGACTCCGGGACAATGCTTGCGAATGCCTAGGAGAGCCTCCTGCGTCGCCAATGTAACCTTCTCGCCAACCAATTCACCATTTCCCACTGAGTTCTCGCTGACCACCTGGTTGAGCCTACCTAAAAAAACGTTAAGATAGTCTGGGTTTGACAACCTTGCGGCAAGATAGTTCTGGCGTGCCGAGAACCCAAGGGTGAAGTTGATGGGCATTCCCTCTTTTCGAAGCGTTCGAACCGCCAAATAGCCTTCCGGCGTCAGAGGAATCTTGATGGTGAAATATTCGGGACACACGCGATAATAACGCCAAGCATAATTAATGGTGCGTTCGATATCCCTCGACATGGACGGATGAAGTTCCACGCTCACTCGTGTCTTAAATGCACGCACCAGGCGCAGGGCAATGCGGCAATTAATGACGAACCCAATTTCGGTAACTCGTTCCTCTTGGGAAAGGCCAGGAGCAACTTCTTTCAAACGAGACACAGTCTCGCCGATCACCTCGTCCATCACTCCGGTTTGGACAACTTGGTTAGCCAGAGTATTATTGGTTGTGAGCGCGGTCAGCTCCGATTTCCAGATAGACCGCGCTCTTTCCATATCACCTGTGTCGATCCACAACTCCGTCCCGGTTTCCTTGAGCCGAGCCATAGTAGGATCAGAATCAAAAACTGGGCACTCATCTCCGAGTTCCATAAAGGCGATTTCATGAATAACATCATCGAGTTTTCGGGACGCAGCTGTCATATTATTCGTCTTTCTCATGTCCGGGTTTATTCAATAAAGTAAACATATTTCGTTTATAGGACTCCACTCCGGGCTGGTCGAAGGGATTGACCTTGGACAGGTACCCCGCCATCGCAACGGCGCGTTCAAAGAAATAGAACAGTTGGCCAAGGCTCTGGGCGGAGCGTTCCTTGAGGGTGACAGCTAGACTGGGCACCTCTCCTTCGAGATGGGCCGCCACCGCCCCCTTGTACGCTTTCTCACTCACAAAATCCAGCGTTTTCCCGGTAAGGTAGCTCGCCCCGTCCTCGCTATCTGCGCCTTCTGGGATTTTAAGGCGCCGCATCGGATTTTTCACCCAAAGAAAGGTTTCGAAAAGAATACGGTTTCCCTCCTGAACCCACTGGCCCAGGGAATGCAGATCCGTTGTATACTGAACCGAAGCAGGAAAAATACCCCCCCCCTCTTTACCCCCGCTTTCGCCTGCGAGTTGCTTCCACCATTCGGAAATGTGTTCTAAGGATGGCTGAAATGCGGCGAAGAGTTCGATTGTTTTCCCTTTCTGGAAAAGTAAGTGACGGTTGGCCGCATAGCGGTAGGCAGGGTTTTTCGACAGATCAGCGGAGTCGGAGAGCATCTTTTCAGCTTTTCGGGCACCTTCCATGACGGCGTGAATATCAACCCCCGCGACAGCCATGGGAAAAAGTCCCACTGGCGTCAGCACCGAGTAGCGCCCACCCACGTTGCCTGGTATCACTAGAGACAAGTAGCCCTCCTCGGTAGCCAGGCGTTTCAATGGACCACCTTTTGCGTCGGTGGTCACCACAATCCGCTCCCTGGATCCCTCCTTTCCGTATTTCTTGATCATGAAGTTCCGGAGCAGACGGAAGGCGATGCCTGGCTCAGTAGTCGTACCAGACTTAGAGATGACATTAATACAGACATCCCTCTCCACCAAGCGCTCCAGAAGGTCAGAGTGATAATCGGAATCGAGGTTTTGTCCAGCGTAAAAAATTTCTGGCCCGCCCGAGTTTCCAAAGGCAGAACTTAAAAAGGAGATGCCTGCTCGTGCGCCCAGGAAAGATCCACCGATACCAATGCAGACAAAAGCATTGCATTGGCCGCTGATTTTACGTTTCGCAGATTCAATGGCATCCATTGCCGTCGCCGGCGTTTCGGATGGTAGGTGAAGCCAGCCCAAACAATCACTGCCAGCCCCCTGACCTTGTTCAAGATCCACGTGTAAGCGATCAATCTCCGGTTGCAGGGCGGCGATCTCCTTATCGGGAGCAAAAGATTTTGCGTTGTCGTCGTTGAAGGTGATATCGTCCATGAATCGTTTGAATTCGTTATTCGGGAGTCTGCCACTTCGTCAAACCCGACGCGCTACAAACTTTTAAGCACACGTGTCAGCTTATTGCACCAGAACTCGGGTCCTTCGCTCTCCCCCAGAATTTTTGCATCAATTAATTGGCAGAGGAATAATAAAATAATTTCTAATCGTTTTTTGGTCGACCAACTGATCAGCAAACTGGCGCGCTTCTTCCTTGGAGTCAAACCGCCCGACACGAATCTTGTACCAGTTTCCTCCTGCTTTACGTTTCGTCTTCACTAAGTAAATTCCGCGAACGCCTTTTTTTCTAATCGATTGGATCACGCGCCCAGCTTGTTTGGATGACGGAAAAGCAGCCACCTGGAGAGTGTGGATCCGAGGTTCGGTCTTTCCACGGGCAACTTGCCCCGCTCGATCACCCTGCACCTCCCGCTCTAGGCGCACAGCTTCTTTGCGTTGAACATACCACTCCCTGTAGCTCAGCCCACTAACCAATAGAATAACTCCTACAAGGAGAGCAATAAAACGGGTCCGCAAATCCAGCCGCTCGAATGCAATAAATCCGTCCATTGCCTTAAGTACAGAGACTTTTATCATTTTTCTGAGCAGACCGGGCATGCCCCAAAAAGCTTCTCGAAAATAACCTGGAAAAGACCTAGAAAGTCCCAGACGCTCTTTAACACGCTCTAATTGGCGCAGATCGTCCCGAGCAAAAAAAAGGATTTTTTCAATTTTCCCGGAGAACCGCGACTCCTCCACCTCCCGCATTAATTCGGTTCGCTGTTCCAAGTCGAGCTGAGAAAACACCTCCTCGCATTTGCGATGAAGGAGAGGATCAACTCCTTTCCAGAGTCCTTCACAAAAAGCCCGGGCAACGATTTCTCTAGCCTGCCTTGCTCCTTGCAACTTTCGCGACAAGGCATTGAGATAAAACCAAAGAGCAGATTGATCAGCCCTCTTATTTTTCAGCAGTCGGGGAAGAACAAAACTTAATATTTCTTCAGCATCATCGCTGTTATTTTTAAGCGCGGCGAGGTAGACCGGCTCAGTCTTCTGGATGAATAACTGTTTCCGTAGGAATAACGAGGCAAGATGACACGAAATGACATCATCACAAAATTCTTCTGCCGTGAGGATCACCAGTAGTAAATCGATTTCCTGGGTCGTTAGATCCCCCCCCTTACTCAACATGGAAATCAGGGGCGCTCGATAGGGAGAATCCTTTGGGGCAAGTAAGAACGCCTTCAAATAAATTTTTTGCGCCTGCTGATCGTCACATCCGGAAAACAAAAGGTAATCAGCAAACTGCACAACAACCTTATTGCGCAAACGCTGGGCCTGACCTGGTAAAAAATATGATGAATAGGTAAGACCGAGAACTGATTGAAATTTATCAATAATCTCCGATGAGTCTGAATCATAAGAAATATTCTTGAGTTCGTGCATGGCGTTATGAAAACGCTGATCGCCTATCACCCCATAAGCAAAGAATCCGAAGAACAGACAGACAAAAAGAAGGAGCCATTGGATGAGCGAATCGTCAAAAACCGCCCCTGGGAGAGCCACCTCATGAAT